>DASPNB010000593.1:0-2106 GCA_035626755.1 Flavipsychrobacter sp. | reverse complement strand
GAGAGCACCGAGATACGCCGTCTGTGGCCCGCCTACAACCGCAGCCAGCGTGGTTACCTGCCGCGCTTTGGTCTCTTTGTTTACGAGGACAGGCAGGGTTTCAAACGTTTTATTATAGAGAAGCATAAGCAACATTTCAAGCCACTGTTTACTTTCAATACGGTCAACGAAGGTCATCTCTGGCTCCGCAGGTTGATAGCTGAATTTGATCTCTGTGCCCGTCTCTGCTACCTGGCCAAGGTATCTGACTGCAGCGGAGAGCTTGAAGCCCTTGGCGAGTGCTCCGTTCACAATGACCCTGTTCTTTATAATATTAAAGTAGATGAAGCTATAAATTGGATAGAAAAGCACATGCCTACCTTCGCCTATATAGACCGTGGCATTTCCGACAATGAAGAAAGCTGCATCCTGATAAAAGGTGGTAACCTCTACGGTATGGGTTACATCAACAACCGCGACAGTCTCAACAGCATAGATCTCCTGCAACAGCAACTTGAACCTATGCAGGACAACGACTTCATCCGAAACCTGGTCTACAAACACGCCGCCCAATACCCCGAGCGCTGCGTTACCCTTTAGAACCACGATTTACTTGATTTTTTTGATTACCATGATTGAGGTCACGGTCTGTTTGGATTGAAATTGAGCAATGGTGAATACTTCTTATTGTGCAAACGCTTTATCTCCAGGCTACGGCTGCCAAAATTTAGCAGCAAGCCAATTTCCAAATTCAATGCTTCAAGATAATTAAGAGCTTGCGCCAGATGTACGTCAGTCAAGCCAGTAACTGCTTTTAGTTCTATACAGATTTTGCTATCAAATAAAAAGTCTACCCTCCTATTTCCGATTGCTCGTCCTTTATAGAATATAGGCATTTCGAATTCCCTTACGAAAACCATGGACCTGCTCTCAAATTCGATCTCTAAAGCACGTTGATAAATGAGTTCCGGGAAGCCGTTGCCAAATGTTTTATGAACCTCCAATGCTGAAGCTATGATCTTCGATGTAATATCTCCGTCTTTATATTCCACTATTCTAAAATAAAGAATGTTTTGAAAATCAAGTTAATCCTTCAAATCATGTAAATCGTGGTTCAGGCCTACTGTGCCATCCAATACTTCCTCAGCAACCACTCAGTCACAGCAAGAATTAAAATGAGAAAGAAAAACCATTTCCAGTTCACAAGCGGGGCCACCTCTGTATTAGTCTCTATGAGCGGTTTAATGTTCTGGTTATTGCTGATACTATCATACAACGCCGCGATATTTTTACCCGGCACCATAGCGCCGTTATATTTCTGCGCCAGGCTATAGAGCAGTGCATGATCCGCTCCCGTCTCCATCAGTTCCAGCGGCATGCTCTCTACCACAAAGCTACCCGTTGCACTATAGCTCTTGCCATTGTAGGTAGTCTGTGCGGTATAGTTGTAGCTGCCACCCGCCAGTATGCCCACATTTATCTTGTAAGCGCTGCCTGAACGTTCAAAGTTGAAATTGTATTTCCTGCCTGCGCTATCGCTTATGACGATCTTGGCCTCGGGGCCATTTACCTGTTCATTGTTCGCATTCAGCAGGTATGCATTCAATGTTATGGCCTCCTGGTCGCTCCAGATATACTTAGGCAGTTCCACCTGGAAAGGCCGCTCATTGGCATTTACGGAAAGGAAAGAAATCGTCTGCCTGATCATTTCATCCACCACGCTGTGCTGATTGAAATGCCTGTATTCATATAGCCTCCAGCGCCAGAGTCCCTCACCCAGCAGCAAGGCTGCCGGCGTGCTTCCCTGTTGCAGTGCCCAAAGCGGGGCCTGCATGTTGTTTTTATTTATCCGCTGGTAGAGCAGTGTAATGGCCGAAGGTGATTGCTGCACATCTCCTGTATTAGTAAAGAGGGGCGGCATCCTATCCAGCACCGCCTGCGTATTGGCCGGCAGGGTAAATAGAGAAAACGAATTATTGTACCCGGGATGCACATCGCGTGCTATTCCTTGTCCGCTGAAGCTGATCGCTTTTTGCACCTGGTTCAGTCCCGCTACATTTGTCTGTGTTCCTGTTATATACCAAACAGGCTTTTTAGCAGCCTGCAGTTGCTGAGCTATGTTACTGC
>DASPNB010000592.1:0-8112 GCA_035626755.1 Flavipsychrobacter sp. | reverse complement strand
GCGAACTGGCTATGAGCTGTCATTTCCGTACAGCAGCTGAAAATGCGAAGTTCGGCCAGCCGGAAGTCAACCTGGGCCTTATTCCCGGGTATGGTGGCACCCAGCGCCTTACCCAGTTGATAGGCAAAGGAAAAGCCATGGAGCTGATGATGACTGCCGATATGATTGGCGCAGAAGAGGCTAAAAGCCTGGGTTTGGTCAATCACGTCTTCCCGCAAGCCGATCTTTTAACCAAAACCCGCGAAATAGCACAAAAAATACATACGAAGGCTCCCTTGGCTATAGCAAAAGTTATTGCTTGTGTCAACGATGCCGCTAAAGGTGATCAGGCTGGCTTTACCAATGAAATCAAGCGTTTCGGCCAGTGTTTTGCCACAGAAGACATGCGCGAGGGCACAGGAGCTTTCATGGAAAAAAGAAAAGCTATTTTTAAAGGAAAATAATTTTTTTATCTTCAACGCTAAAATCAGCGCTCATGCGGAAGAAATTTGCCCGTTGCCTTTTGGTCTTCGGCTTACTTACTGCTACTTTGCCTGCTGCCAACGCACAGATATCTGCCATTGAGCCGGAAGGCTTCTCTATAGGTATGAACTTCGGTATGACCGATCTGTGGGGCGATGTAGGTACCCAATCTATAATAGACCACTACACCAACGATCAATACACAAGCAGGGTTTGTTTTACCGGCGGAATGTATGGCAGGTATTGCATACATCCTGCTGCAGTAGTGCGTTTTGGAATCAATTACGGTGTTTATTACGCTACCGATAAATGGAATGAAGACCTCGCTTTCGGGACGATGTTTGTAGAAGACGATGCTTACCAGCGTTATTTCCGCAATCAAACGGTAAAAACTAATATCTGGGAAGGAAATCTGATGCTCGAAGTTAACCTCTTCCGTTTCGCTCTGTCCTCCAATGCCAACCTTGCCTGGAGAAAATTCACTCCTTATTTCCTGCTTGGTGTGGGCTATTTCCATTACAGCGCCAGGGGCTTGGTAACAGATCCAACCGGCAGCTACGTCAATACATGGGTAGACCTTTATGATTTGAACATAGAAGCGGATGGCTGGTTCGGTACCAACAACCGTAGCGAGCGTGAAAAACCTTGGGGAGTGCAGATTCCACTGGGTGCAGGCATGAAATGGGATATTGGTAAAAGGTTTGGTATAGGTATCGAATATCTCTATCGCATGACCTTCAAAGACCAGATTGACGGCGTAAGCGGCAAATATGTTGACCCTTCTATTTTCGATGCAAATCTTTCGGCTCAGCAGGCAGCTCAGGCTAAGTCTGTTCACGACAGGTCTTCCCTCATCAACCCGCTCATAAAGCACAATAAAGACGAGCTTCGCGGTAACTCCAGCGTTAACGATGGTTATTCAAGCCTCGCTATCACTATGTACTTCAAATTGAACAGAAAGACTATTCCCTGGTGGGTACCATAATACTGGTAGTTTTATTTAATTTGCGGAGCGAAATGTTACCACATTTCGCTCTGTTTTTATAAGATTTTTCCCGGCGCATAATTAGCTTGTTTTCGGCTCAGAATTTTCACATAAAAAAGCTATTTTTCAAAAAAGTAACTACTGGTAGGGGATGTTTGCATATTTAGAAGGGAACCTTGCTTATAAGTCGCCGTCATTGCTGCACATGAATGTCAATGGCGTTGGTTATGAATTGAATATCAGCCTCAATACCTACAGCCGTATCCGCGAGGCCGAGCATTGCCGTTTGTATGTCCACCTGCAGGTCCGCGAGGATGCCTGGGTGCTCTATGGCTTTGCCGACGAGGCCGAAAAGGCAACTTTCAGGCAGTTATTGGGCATTACCGGGGTGGGGGCAGCTACGGCACGTATCATACTTTCTTCGCTCACCCCTGAGGAACTATACCGCGTGGTAGCAGGCGAAGATGCCCGTGCACTGGAGAAAGTGAAGGGAATAGGCGCCAAAACCGCTCAGCGGATCATATTAGAATTAAAAGGTAAGCTTGAATTGCCTCAGAATAATGGAACAATATCGGCCCCTAAACACAATACTGGCGCGGAAGATGCGTTAAATGCTTTAGTAAATCTAGGTATTGCCCGAAGTGCTGCTGAGCTTGCGATCAAAAAAATAGATGGAGCCTCTGCTCTACCGGTAGAGGAATTGATAAAACAGGCTTTACGTGCCTTGTAAACCGTGAAACGAAATTGAAAAAAAGTTATTTCGGGTATAAATTTTTGTTGTTCTTATCGCTCGTCGTAGCGATAGCGAATGCTGCTGCCCGCGACTACGAAGGCGATTTCGATTACGAAGAGGCCGAAGAAGATACTACCACCGGCAAGAAAAAGCCGGATTCAGCTGTTAAGCTGAAGTTCCCAATCAAAGACAAAACCGGTGATCCCCGGGT
This sequence comes from Flavipsychrobacter sp., assembly GCA_035626755.1. Classification (GTDB taxonomy): domain Bacteria; phylum Bacteroidota; class Bacteroidia; order Chitinophagales; family Chitinophagaceae; genus MKUN01. Next base: position 5,721 of record DASPNB010000592.1, on the reverse strand, counting down.
TGATGGCCCGCCATCAGGCATGGATCTCTCCGATCCCGCCAACTACAAAAAAGAGGTTGATTACGATCCTGAGACAGGTCGCTACTATTTCAATGAAAAAATAGGCAGCGAGTTCATGCGCAATCCTACTTACATGAACATGGACGAATACCTGAAGTACCAGGGCCAGCAGGATGAACAGGCTTACTGGAAGCGCCGCATGGATGCTCTTTCCCTGTTCAACAAAAAGCCTGACCTGCCTGTCATGTACAAAGAGGGTCTTTTCGACAGGATATTCGGCGGCAACTCTATAACGGTAAAACCCCAGGGTAATGTCGACATTACTTTGGGTGGCAATTGGCAGAATGTTCAAAACCCGACCCTCATACAGAGCGCACAGAAATATGGTGTGTTCGATTTCGACATGCAGATGAATATCAACCTCCTCGCTACAGTAGGTGATAAACTGAAATTGAACATCAGCAACAATACTAAAGCAACTTTCGATTACCTCAATACTCAGAAGCTCGAGTACACAGGTAAAGAAGACGAGATCATAAAAAAGATAGAAGCAGGTAATATCAGCTTTCCGCTTAAGAGTAGCCTGGTCAGCGGTGTGCAATCACTTTTTGGTATCAAAACACAATTGCAGTTTGGTCGTCTTTGGGTAACAGGTGTTTTGTCTCAGCAAAAATCAAAGCGTCAGAGCTTAACTATACAGGGCGGTTCCCAGTCGCAGCAGTTTGCGATCAAGGCCGACGAATATGAAGAGAACAAACACTTCCTCTTATCCCAATATTTCCGCGGAAACTATAACGCAGCCCTGAAAGATTTCCCGTTACTGCGTTCACTGGTCAATATTTCTAAGATCGAAGTATGGGTTACCAACCGCACCGGAGCCACAGACGGCGTTCGTAACATCATGGCCTTCATGGACCTTGGTGAAAAGAACCCCTTCAATGCGGCTCTGGCTAATCCAACAAAACCAATATACCCGGATAATCGCGCCAACACGCTTTACGATCAGCTCTTACAGATGCCCATCAGCAGGGTACAGGGACAGTCCACCAATGCAGCTCTTTCTCTTGGTCTCCAATCAGGTCAGGATTTTGAGCCCACTACTGCCCGTAAGCTGAATCCTTCTGAATTTACTTTTCACCCCTTACTCGGTTATGTCTCGCTCAATACGCAATTGAACCCAGACGATGTACTTGCAGTTGCCTTCCGTTATACCTACAACGGCCAGGTTTTCCAGGTGGGTGAATTCGCCGAAGATCTTCCCCCGGATTCCACCAACTCGAAGGTGATGTTCATGAAGTTATTGAAAGGCACTTCGGCCAGGCCTCAGCTCCCTGTTTGGGACCTGATGATGAAGAACGTCTATACCCTCGGTGGGCTCGGCGTATCTAAAGACGACTTCCGCCTGAACATACTTTACCAGGATCCCGGTGGTGGCGAAAAGCGTTACATTCCCGATGGTCCTAAGGCCGGTATTCCATTGATTACTTTGCTTAACCTCGACAGGCTTAATTTCCAGAATGATCCTTACCCCGATGGTATATTTGACTTCGTAGATGGTATTACTATCAATACTCAGCAGGGAAAGATCATCTTCCCGGTACTTGAACCCTTTGGCAATGATCTTAATGAGGCCATAGGTAACGATCCCCAGCTAAGCCGCAGGTATGTTTACGGCATCCTGTACGACTCTACCAAAACTATTGCCCGTCAGTTCCAGCAAAACAATCGCTACATCATTCGCGGTTCTTACAAGTCTGCTTCGTCTTCAGAAATATTCCTTGGGGGCTTTAATATCCCCCAGGGCTCCGTATCCGTTTCTGCCGGTGGTGCAAAGCTTATCGAGAACCAGGACTACCAGATTGACTACGGTCTTGGTAAAATAAAAATATTGAACACAGGTATCCTTAACTCCGGCATACCTATCAACGTGCAATACGAAGACAACGCCACCTTCGGCTTCCAGCAACAGAATTTCACTGGCTTAAGGCTCGACTATTATCTCAATGATAAGCTGGCTCTCGGTGGTACGTATATGAAGCTCTCCGAAAGACCGTTCACTCAAAAAACTACCTTCGGTGATGATCCTATCCGCAATACTGTGCTCGGCCTCGATGCCAACTATCAGTCCGAATTCCCATCGCTTACCAGGCTTTTGGATAAGTTGCCTGTTTATTCTACTACATCTCCTTCTTTCATCAATGCAACAGGTGAAGTCGCAACACTCAGGCCCGGTCACGCTAAGCAGATCAATTCCCTCGATCCTGAAGGGTCAATCTATATCGATGACTTTGAAGGTGCCCGCAGTTCATACGACCTTAAATTCCCGGCTAACTCCTGGTCACTGGCTTCCACTCCCTTTGGTGTAAGAGACAGAAGCGGAAACATTTTATTCCCTGAAGCAGGTTCATCTGATAAACTTGTCTATGGTTTCAATCGCGCCAAACTTGCCTGGTATTTTATCGAGCCCAGTCTTCTTGATCCCGGCGGCGGTATTCCTGACTATGTAAAGAGAGATCCGAATCAGCACTATATAAGGATCGTTCAAACCCAGGAAGTTTTCCCTAACAAGACGCTTAATAACCTCCAGAATGTTCAGAGCACACTCGATCTCGGTTATTACCCTAATCAGCGTGGACCTTATAACTTTGATGCGGTTAATATTGATGCCAATGGCGATCTCACAAATCCCACTACACGTTGGGGCGGTATCATGAAGCCAATTGAATATAGTGACTTCGAAGCTTCAAACGTTGAGTTCATCGAACTCTGGATGATGGACCCCTTCATTAACAATCCAAATGCCCAGGGTGGTACCATGTTCATTAATCTTGGTAATGTCTCGGAAGACGTGCTGAAAGATTCAAGAAAGTATTTTGAGAATGGTGTTCCTTATCCTTTCGACGAAGAGAAGCTCGACAAAACTTCCTGGGGTTATGTTCCGAAGTTTCAGCAACAGATAACCAGGGCCTTCGATAATAACCTCGAAGCTCGCTCCGTTCAGGACGTTGGTTATGACGGTGCAACTGACGAGGGCGAGAGAACTTTCTTTAATCAGTACCTGGCTGATCTTGCTCCAAATCCTAACGCGCAGCAACGTGCCCAGGCTGATCCGGCTTCCGACAATTTCCGTTTCTATAGAGATGAGTCTTATGAGTCCGCCGGAACAGGCATTCTCGGTCGTTACAAGCACTTTAATAACCCTCAGGGAAACTCGCCTATTGCAGAGGGTAACGTAAACCAGTCAGCAACTAATATTCCTGAATCAGAAGATATCAATAGGGATAATACACTGAACGAAACTGAATCTTACTACAGCTACCGGCTCGATCTGCAACCGAATATGCAGGTTGGTACAAATTATATTGTTGACAAACAGGTATCATCTGTAAAACTGCCTAATGGCAATTATGAAGACGAAACCTGGTACCAGTTTAAAATTCCCATCAGGGAATACCAGGAACGCATAGGTGGTATCGGCGATTTCCGCTCTATCCGCTTCGTGCGTATGTTCCTCACCGGGTTCCAGGATAGTGTTACTGTTCGTCTGGCTAAGGTAGAGCTCGGGCGTAACCAATGGCGCCGCTACCTTTTCTCGCTCAAGACTCCGGGCGAAAATATCCCGGAAGAAGAACAGCGAAATATGGAGTTCGCAGTTACTTCAGTTAGTCTTGAAGAAAACGGAAACCGTACTCCTATCCGTTACGTACTTCCTCCTGGCGTTAACAGGCAGCAACAGCAGATATCTAACGGTCAGACTGCTCAGCTTAACGAACAGGCACTCTCGCTGCAGGTTTGTGGTTTAAAGGACGGCGATGCGCGCGCCGTCTTCAAGGAAGTAGGTGTCGACATGCGCCAGTTCTCAAAACTACGTATGTTCATCCACGCAGAATCCCGTGTTGGACAGACGCCCCTTAGGGATGGCGATATGCGCGCCATCATCAGGCTCGGTTCCGATTTTGTTAACAACTACTACGAATACCAGATTCCACTCAAGATTACTCCTGATGGTTCTACCAGTGATGAAGTGATCTGGCACGAAGGAAACCGTCTCGATTTGATTCTCGAGGACCTCGTTAAGGTCAAGACTTCCCGTAACGGCCAGGGACTTGCAGCTTTCATTCCTTACCAGGAACAGGATGATAAAGGCAATACCGTCATCGTAGTTGGTAATCCTAACCTCGGCGACGTGAAAACGGTAATGCTGGGTGTAACAAATCCTAAAAAGACGACCCAGACGCCCGATGACGATGGCTTCTCTAAATGTATTGAAGTTTGGTTCAACGAAATGCGTATGGTAGGCTTCAACGAAAAACCCGGTTACGCTGCGGCAGGTAAAGTAAACCTGCAACTTGCCGACTTCGGTAATATTAATCTCGCCGGTAGCATGCACACACAGGGCTATGGCAATATAGACCAGAAGATAGATCAGCGCTTCAGGGATAACTTCTATCAGTATAATGCTTCCACCAACCTGAACATGGGTAAGATGCTGCCTGCTAAATGGGGCGTTCAGCTGCCCTTCTTTGTTGGCTATTCTGAGAACATCAGCAATCCTCAATATAATCCTTACGATCTCGACGTAAACTATAAAGATCAGCTCGATGGTGCGGCAGATGCTGCACAGCGGGACTCGCTGCGGAAGCTGGCGCAAGACTACACTTCAGTTACCAGTGTCAACGTTTCTAACGCGCGTATCACCGGCGATCCTGCAAAGCAAAATGCCAGGGTGATGCCTTGGAGTGTGAAGAACTTCGATGTGAGCTATGCTTATAATAAACAGTTCAAACGTAATCCAACTATTGAGCGTGATGAACTTGTTAATAACAGGTTTGGGTTAGGCTATGCTTATAATATTAAGTCCAAGCCTATTGAGCCATTCAAGAGGATGATCAAATCCAAATCAAAATGGTTTGGCCTTGTAAAGGATTTTAACTTCAATCCCCTGCCTGCAAACTTTACGTTCCGTACCGACCTCAACCGTACCTTCAACGAGACTAAGGTGCGCGATCTCGACGATGGTCCTTATGAGATACAGCCAACTTATTTCAAGAATTTCCTTTGGGATAGGTTATATACTATGCGGTGGGAACTGACTCGTTCGCTGTCATTCGACTATACTGCTACCAACAAGTCTCGTATCGATGAGCCTTACGGAAGAATAAATACTCCCGAGAAACAGGATACGCTTTGGAACAGGATCAAGCAGTTCGGCCGCAACACTTTCTATGCGCAGACTTTCAATGCCAGCTACAACCTGCCACTGTCTAAGCTGCCGCTTACTGACTGGACTAGTGTGCGTCTTACTTATAGCGCCAACTATGCCTGGACTGCCGCCTCAACTCTGGCCAGGGACTTGGGTAATACGGTTACCAATACTCAAACCAAGCAGATTAATGGTGAGTTGAAGTTCAATGATCTTTACAATAAGAACCGTTACCTGAAAGCTGCCAACCAGCCCAAATCAAGATCCAGGATACAGAGTAACAAAACCAAAGAAAGCCTGCGCCCGGGTTCAAAAGACAATGTAAAAGACCTGAGAGGCCAGGATAAAGAAGATGCAACCCCACCTAAGTCAGGCGGCGGTAAAGTTGATAACAGGCAGCAGGATAAGCCAATGACCGCGGCTGAGATAAAAAAAGCCGCCCGCGAGGATTCCCTCCTCAAGGCCCAGATGGCCTCTATGACCGATAAGCAGATCGACTCTCTTCGCAAATCTCAGAA
>DASPNB010000591.1:0-3982 GCA_035626755.1 Flavipsychrobacter sp. | reverse complement strand
CCCTCAGAAAGAGGACTTGCTTTAATTTTTCCAGCATATTTGTTGTATTTTTTTTTAAGAGGTGTTAGACAGGTTATAGAGCAAATGGACAGTAATGAGTCATAAAATCGCTTACATTAAATCCCGGGTTGGCAAAGCCGTACTTATACAATTGATCTGCTCCAAGCATTTTCGCTTCCGGGAAAGCAATAGAAATAGCTGCCAGAGTGAAGAATAATGTTCTGTTTTGTAACTCATTCCTGTTATCGCTATGAAACCCTTTTTTATCAATCCCTCCGATCATAGCTACTTCCACCGTGCCATCTGCAGGCTGTAAGGGACGCAGGTTGATGAGTTTGTCAGCTTTGGTAATGACGTAGTGATAAGGAAGGCTATCCAGATCGTTTATTGTTTCTGACTGCCTTGTTCCGGTCTTATGTACCACGATGTACCGGATGTCGTACTTGCTGACAGCGTTTTCTGTTTTGTCTTTTTTCTTTATCCTGTGCTTCATTTTTTTCTTCGATCTTCTGATCTTGATGCCGATTGTGCTGTTTCCCATTTTTATAGATATTTTATTGATCTTGTAGGTACTAAAAAGAACTTATTGTTATTCTCGAACATGGTGTAGTCCAGTCTTTGTGCTACCTCCACCCCCAAGACCATCATTGATGGTACCTGCAGGCTCTGCGTCGGGTTTACCCAGACTGTTGTGGCCTCTTTGGTAACAATTGGTCTTCCGTCGAAGCCAGACAAACTCCATTTGCTTCCATCATATTTCAAGCCCATCCGCAGGAATTCCAGCCTTATTTTCTGCTTCTGGTCGGCAGTGGTGAAAGTGCTGAGCATTCCGTTTACCAGTGTTTGCCGTACCATTCTGAGGCGATATTGTTTGAAGGCCTCTGATGCCTGGGAATAGTCATCCTGATTTTTAAGTTGTTTCAGAAGGCTGATAGCCGAATTAAAACTCTTGGCAGCAGCAGCGGAATACAGTTTTTGGCCAAGGGATTTCAGGTTAGCCTGACTGTTTGTTGTACCGCTTCCGCTTGAATTGCCACCTCCCTGTATAATGACATTATAAATGCTTTCATTCACAGTGGCAGGAAAGCCAGCTTTTGCGAGTCCAGTTGCCGTCTCTGTACCAAAGTCACCATCTGCGCCATATTTAGGCAATATGCTCTTGCCATACTTACCGATCAGTGCTTCCTGCATCTTTCTTACCAATTCGCCCTTGCTGCCTTTCTTCAAAGGGAAGCCGGGGGAAGGAGGGCTATAATTGCCACCACCTGTGTGAGTGTTTCCTGAGCCTTTACCACCATTACTTGTATCGGGCTTAGGTATCGTCTCCCCGGACGGAAGTACTATATTGTCATTACCAGTACTGTTAGTTGTCGGAGTGGTTTTTATCAGCTCTTCCTCCAGATTACTGACTTTCCTGTTTCTCTGCTTCTTATAATACTGCCATCCGAAATAACCTATGATCCCTGCTGCACCTACCGCGAGCGTTGTCATAATAATGGCTGAAGCCGGACTGCTGCCTTCTGCCTGTGTCTGCTCCCTGAACGGGATCTGGGGAGCCGAACGTCGCACTTTTCCTGTTTTTTGTTTTTGTGTCTTCTTTGCCATTTATTAAACTTTGGGTTTGCGCGATATGATATCCAGCATCGGCTCATATTCCCAGAATTCCAGTTCTGATTTCAAGTCGGTGATCAGGTCGGTGCCAAATTCGGACTGGTAAGCTTCTGCTACTTGCAGAAAGGCCGATTGTGTGGGTATTTCCAGAAATACAGTCCTTATCGCTTCTTCATCTGTGGCTGGTATGAACCCGTAACTCAGGTTAAATGCTGCGTTAAGTCTACGTGCCCATGATTGGTAGTGTAACGTACCCGGCTGAGTTTGCGGATTGCCTGCTGGTCTGTCGGGCTTTGCGTTAATGATCGCTATCATTTCTGCGTATTCACTACTGCTTAATTCATCTTTCATGTCCCGAAGCAGGCTGGAATTATACAGCCGCTCATAAGAGCTCATTACCTTCTTGAAGTCCTCTTTGCTGGTAACCCTGCGTAATGCATAGCGAAGTGTATCCTCGTCTGTTCCCCACCATCCGTCATTCTCGAAAGACATCTTAATTTGTTTGGCTATTGCTGCATGACTGCCATCATCAAAACTCTTTTTTTCTTCAATAGCCGCCTGCTGCTTTTTTACCATGCTGCGCCCGAGAATGACTGCTCCACCTAAAACGATGATCCCAAGGAGTGAATACTGTATTTTTTCCGTTGTCGTAAGACCATTGTCTTCATATGTGTCGTAATACCTGCTATCCACTGCTGAAATCTGTTTAAAGCCCTAAGTACTTTTTCGCCAGGGCTGTCTGTACCGGATTATTCTTTACTACGTCTGCCAGCTTAGATATTTCCTTCGTAGTTAGTTTGCTGGCCAAAGTGACCAAAGCTTTCATTTTTTCGTTCGCTTCCGCCTCGTCTTTTGCTTCCAGTTTAATTTTAAACTCATGTTTCATTTATCAGTTATCGTTTTGAATGTTTAAGAATTTTATGGTCTCATCCAGCTTTTCAGGGTATTTGCAGTAATAGTCCAGCAAAAACAATACGGCGGCTTTCCTGTTCGGGTCAAAAGATTGCTGGATCTGTGCGATTATGGCAATGTGATTTTTCATTTCCTCGCTGAGTTCCGGCTGGCTACGTTCATAGCTTGCCTCTGTTTCTTCTTTGCTACCCTGCAATTCTATTGGCCTGGCATTTTGTTCTACACCCAGTAAGCCTGCCAGCGCCTTTCCTACAGGTGAATTACTGTCCTTCGTTGCCGCTGAAAGAAAGCCGCTGAGTACCTCGCCCCAATTTTTTGACTGTAGAAGCCTTGCTTCTCTCAGTTCTTCGATCTTGGTTTCCAGCTCATCGGCATAATCTTCTGCTTCCTCAAGGGCTTGCTGGGTTTCGGTCAGCTTTTCTCTTAGTTGCTTTAGCTCGAACTCCTTTTCTTTTGCATCCAGCCTTTCCTGAATGATCTGGTCTATTTCACCAAGGCCGTTAAGGCCTTTTGAAGCCGGGACGGACGGCTCTCCCTGTAGCAACAAAGAGTAGCGGGTATTACGGTTTGTATTCGGGCCATCATATACCAGTATGCTGATATTACGGGTGCTGTTTTTTAGTTCCTGTTCATAGTCCTCGAATTCGTCTAAGTTGTCGGTCCTGGAAACAACTTTAAAGCCATCTATAACGATCTCATAATCTTTGGCCCTGCCCTTGTCCTTTTCCCTTTGCAGGTAACGCCGGATACTGTCTATTCTGGATTGGTCGAATTTTTCCTCTATTAGTGGCATTGCTTACTTGTCTTTTGGTATTACCTGAATAAACCTTACATGCTGAATGATGGATGAATTGTTCTTCAGCTTTATTTTTCCCTGATGCTCATATTGCAGTTCGTTCACATAATCGACTGTAACGTCATAGATGCCGAAGACGCTGTGAATACTAACGGAGTCTTTGGGGTCAACAAGGATAAATAGCTGGTTATCTCCGTCTATTTCGGTTTCCTGTTTCGCTTTCATCACAAAATGCCTGAATCGCAAATGATAATGGTCGCCGAAGCCCAATTCTTCCATACGCCGCCTGATGTAGTCTATTGCTAATTCTATGGTCATTCATCACTATTTTTAATCGGGCCTTTCGATCCAGATGTAAAATGTTACCCTGTATTGCAGGTCGGTGTTCAAGTTCTTTCCGATAATATCCTTATAGCAGCCATATATCAGGTGGCATCCGGCTATTTCCAACGGCTCCGGCTCTCTCACGGTGCTTTGTTCCAACGCCTTTTTCATCCATTCAGGGTTGTCGGCGAAGCCAAAAGTTGTTATCATTGCCTGCGGACGATCAAGAAAGATGTCACTGCAATAACATAGATTGGTGCGTCCTTCTGCCTGTAGCTGAAGATTGCCCAGAAAGCTTTCCTCGTTTATGGGTAGGACGCTAGTAACCAATGCAGAGCA
>DASPNB010000590.1:0-3339 GCA_035626755.1 Flavipsychrobacter sp. | reverse complement strand
CATCTGAATTCCAGCAAAGCGCAGCACGGATACCCTGGTGTTTGTTGGCGGTTATAGCTACGCCATTGGCACTACCGCAGATTAATATACCTGCTCCTGCCTTGCCTTCTTCTACAAGGCTTGCAACAGGATGTGCATAATCAGGATAGTCTGTGCTGTCGAGGCTGTATGTCCCCTTGTCTTCCAGGGTAAAGCCTTGGTCGCCCAGCCACTGCTTAATAGCTTCTTTATATTCAAAGCCTGCATGGTCTGCGCCTATCGCAATTGGCAATTCTTTATTGAAAACTGTTTGCATAAAGTATTATTTACTGACTTAGTTGTTTACGAACTTTTGCTTTTTGCACCCGCGCACTCAGCACTATACTTATTTCAAAAAGCATATATAGCGGGATAAAAACGAACCAGCAGCTGAGCATATCCGGAGGCGTAATAATAGTTGCCAGTAGCAGCAGTATAAGTATTGCATACCGGCGCTTCTCTCGCATCAGCTTCGGGGTCAACACTCCTATCCGGGACAGGAAGTAAACGATGATAGGAAGCTCAAATACTATTCCCATACCCAAAACCATGTCGCTCATGTCGCTATAGTAGCTTGATGCGGTAGGTTTAACTTCGATATCGGGGGTTAGAACGTAGCTGGCAAAGAAATTAATAGTGAATGGCGCCACTAAATAGTAAGCGAACAATACGCCCATAAAGAAAAGTATAGAGCCCCAAAACACCAGGCCTTTTGCTTGCTTTATTTCACCCGGTTTCAGCGCAGGCCTTATGAAGCGCCAGAATTCCCAAAGTATAAAAGGGAATGCAAGTATAAAGCCGATAAAGAAAGATGAAGAGAAGCTTAACATGAATTGCCCCGACATGGATGTGCTGATAAACTTCAGGTTCACCCCTTCCATACAGAGGCCGGTAATCCCGAAAGTGTGTGCTATCTGGCACATCCATATGTTAGAAATAAACTCCGGGTGCGAAGGAGCGAAGATGATATCTTTAAATATCCATTCAATATTAATGAAAGCAATAACCGCGCAGATAATAATAGCGATGAGGGATCGTATAAGATGGCCTCGCAGGTCATCTATATGATCTGTAAAAGTCATTTCCCCTAAGGGGTTCTTATTTCTTTTACTGAGAAAGCTGTCTAAAATGCTCATTGCCGGCGCGTAAAGTTATACAAATATCAAATGGTATCAGGTTCGTTTATAGCGATAACTACATTTTTAGATAAATAATAACAGCCATCCCTTTGGGGACGGCTGCATCGTTATATAAAAGAAGTTAATGCTATTTCTTATACACCTTGACAGAGAACGTATAAGCCTGCATTTTTTCTATCTGCTCTTCGCGGCTCAGCTTTGAGAGCTTGTTGGTCTTAGGTATATGCAACTTCACTTCTTTAGGTACGTTCTGCAGCAGATCGAGCAATGCACCTGAACTTACGGCGTAAGTAGTGCCCCGGCTGTGGCTTTCCTTACCGGAAACAATGCCTACAAGGTTGCCCGTATTATCTATCACAGGAGCGCCGCTCTGTCCGGGTTTGGCAGGCAGCTCCAGGCGATATTGTGCCGGATCTCCGCCATAGCCATTACGCGCGCTTATGTAACCTTCATAGTAGCTGATATCATCCTCAGGGAAGCCAAGAGTATATACATATGCCCCCAGGGCTGCCTTTTTTGTTGCAAACGTGTAGGGGACATCATTTTTGCCAAAGCGGAACGACTTGTTTTCTACTTTAAGCAATGCAACGTCTGTTTGGGCATTGTAGTTGACCAGGTAAGCCTTATAATATTTGCCCGCACTATTCACAATGTAAATTGAATCTGCCCCTTCTGTAACGTGGTAGTTGGTTACAAAATAGCCGTCATTGGTAATCGCAAAGCCTGTACCGCTCGATTTGGCATCAACTTCGGGGCTGTTGTTAGCACTAGCGGCATTGGATGCTATATTATCGAGGCGTGCATTTTGCGCGTGCTGCGAACGTTTCAGGTTGTCCAGTTCTTTTTTCAGAACACTATACTGGGTAGCGCTTCTTTTGCTGGCTGACTTATTAACCATCCAAAATGTACCTGTGGAAGCAAGTAAGGCTATGCCTGCAGCTATTGATGCTGTACGCAGGTAATGCGAGCGAAGCGGAATGCTCCTGCTTTCTTTTTTGCCTGATTCCTTTTGTTGCTCATGCTGAATGTCCAGCAGCATAGAGCGGAAACGCTTCTGCCGGCCACTTCCTTGCAGCGAGCGAAGCATATTCATGCATTCCTGCAGCTCCGCCGCAAATGCAGGGTCTTCAGCCGTCCGCGTGGTAACAGCGCTGCGCTCTGTTTCGGTTATTTCTCCCGAAACAAGGCCTTCCGCCAGTTTCCAAATATTATTTTCAGTAGTCATTATATATTTCCGTTTGCCTGAACCCCGTAGAAAATCTTGCGAAGCCTTGTCAGGCACTTATACTTTTGAGTTTTGGCATTGTCCGGATTAGTATACCCAAACTCCGCCGCTATTTCCTGCATACTTTTGTCGTCGTGATAAAAGGACTTCAGCAAGGATCTACAGGGCTCCCCCAGTTGGTTCAGGGCTGCATCCAGTTGTGAGTAATGCAGTTCCCTTTCCTGTTGTCCATTTATATCATCTTCATACGCCCAATCCACTCCATCTCCTGCATCATCCGGTAAAAACCCGGGTTTCTTTTGCAACTGCTGCAGCTTTTTATACCACATGTATTTGCTCACGGCAAATAAATAGGTCCCTATTTTGCAGCTAAGCCTGAAATCCTCACTTTGCGATCGCTCAAAAAGTATGGTCACGGCCTCCTGGTAAATGTCGTTGGCATCAGCCTCACCCCCGCCATTTTGCTGTATCCAGGCGGTTATCATTTTATGATGTTGCCTGTATATCTGCTCAGTGGCCTTACGTTCCCCCTTCGCCAGTTCAGTTAATAGCTGCTGTTCTATGTTAATCGGGCTATGCAATTATTAATGCGGTTTTTATAAAAAAGTAACCCCGTAATACTGAAAAAATATGTTAATAACACCTCAGACGCGGTATCATAAAGGTAAGAAGTAAAAATCTTACTCCCTGACTCGCTATTATGGTATTATAAAACAGACTAAAAAAAATATACAGCGGGAGGGGTTACCATTTCCTGTTAGGGGAATTAACAAGTAGTAACAAGGTAACGCGACTATGAAAAAGACGACCTGGGCCGCATTAGTACTATTCACAGGGCTATTTATAGCTTCCTGCGGCGGCGGAGAACAAACGGAAACTATGGAAGACACTACCAATTTGACGGTAGAGCCTGTTATTGATACCCCAGCTGTACCTTTACCTGATACGGTTAATGGG
>DASPNB010000589.1:0-2325 GCA_035626755.1 Flavipsychrobacter sp. | reverse complement strand
TGGGGAGCAAAGTTGCCTGAAATAGTCATAGAGTCTGCCCTGACAACGGTCGTGCTGCCGCCGGTCGGAGTCCATTTCAATGTTGCTTTCAATTTTGTATTTGTAGACGTGCCAGAGCCAAAGTTGCCTATTACAGCGCCGACAATACCATTGTACTGCAGAGAGCTTGTTCCGCCGCTTACCTGTGTGAAAGGCACTGAATAAGCATGCCACAGTGAAAGGCCTCTATCCACAAAACCAAGGTCATTGGCATAACCATTACTCCATGTCGTCATAGACATAGTGACCACACCGCTGCCTAAAGCCGTTTCAATAGCAGCGCCGTCTATATCAGACACCATTATTACAGGTATAGTAACGCCGGAACCTTGCGCACCTGCACCCATGCCTACTGGAGGCCCTGACAGGTTATTCACAATGATAACAGCTACTGCACCGGCATTCTCAGCTGCCAAAGCCTTTGCGCCAAACTCACAATTACCCCTCTTTATCAGTGCTATGTTCCCATTAATGGCACTTGCATTGGTCAATGTTCCGCAAGCCTCATAAGGATCAGCCTTCACAATGTTAACATTCAATATCGGGCTGGAAAGGCCTTGTATCGAACCTCCCCACTCGTTGGTAGAACCGCCTCCGTCATTTGAAATGGTGTGTGTAACTATTCCGGCGATAGATGCAGGCGCTGATATTGATACCCGGCCACCTGCATAGTCTATATAAAAGTTATTCCTGGTCACATCGGCAGTGTCTGCCCAGGCGCCCATCCTTGGTTGTGCAACTGCAAGGGCCGGTAGACCTATTACAGCAAGCACCATTAATGATAAAAAGTTGAATTTTGTCATAGTATTCCCTTTTTCTGTTATACAAATTAGATTAGTGTACCAAAATACAGAATTTTGGAGATGAAAGCAAAAATAGCCGCCGTATTTTACAGTACTTCGACTATCCTGGCCTATACGAGGTCGGCATAAAAGACTGTTTGCAATATCTTTCCTTGTTCCTTCAAACCTTCGCATTACACCGTTGTCCAGTTATCAACCTATGTAATAAACAATAAAAAAGCTTTTAGAAAAAAGGACTATTATTAATTAGGGCTGTGGATTTGGGGGTAGAATTTTTCAATCCAGCTTGCAAATTTCAGCAAAAGCAGTCATGCCCGTATAATCCAGTGGTTATCCACAAGATAGATAGGTGTCAAATCGGCTTTCCCACAAAAAATATGGGTTTGTGAATTAGTACGAGTGTTGACAAATTTCAGCGTCTTGATATCGTAGGTTACTGTGGAAAAACGAGGTTATCAACATAACAAAAAGATAAAATCGCATTAACTCAAAATAAATACTTAATAACTTAATCGTATTAAGGCACTTATTCACTTTAGTTCACACCAGGGGATTGAATAACTAAACTGTGATAATATTTTACTGCTAAACAGAGGGCTTTTGGGGCAGTTATATATAAATAATACATTAAAAAGACACCCTATAGCCAAAATCACATTTTTTCATATAAATTTGCCGTCCTTACAACAAAAGTCAGAACCTATTATTATATGTCTGTAATACAGAAGATCAGGACGAAGTATGCAAAACTCGCAGGCGGGGTTATTGCATTGGCATTAGTAGCCTTTATATTAATGGATGCCCTTAGCAGCAGGACCAGTAATCTATTTGGAGATGATACATCCATAGCGAAAGTAAACGGTGAAAAAATAGATTATATAGCCTACTCGCAACGTACCAAAGATTACGAAACTCTTTATGGCAGCACTCAGGCCATAGACGACAATTTCCGCGCGCAGATAAACTCAATGGCACTCGAGGACCTGGTAAAAGAGCAACTGATAATGGAGCAGGCAGAAAAACTTGGTCTTACCGTTACCGAAGCAGAAAAAAAAGACCTTATTTATGGCAATGACCCGGATGCAGGTGTTAGGGGCTACCAGGCCTTTATCAATCCAGACACAAAAATGTTCGATCCGCAATATGTAAAACTGTTTGAACAACAGGTAGACCAGCTGGATCCTACCGGCAAGGCACGCCAGCATTGGGAAACATACAAGGCATATATACTGCGCAACAACCTTTCAAAAAAATACAATACAATGTTCACTGCTGCGGTGTACATGCCAAAATTCCTGGTAGAAGCCCGCGCAGAACAACAGGCTAACATGGTCAATCTGGATTTCGTCGCATTGACCTATGATCTTATAAAAGATGAGGAAGTAAAACTGTCTGATGCTGATTATAAAAAATACCTGGAAGATCATAAATACGAATTCTACAACCAGGAAGATACCCGGAGCATAGAATATGTTGCATTCAA
>DASPNB010000588.1:0-6516 GCA_035626755.1 Flavipsychrobacter sp. | reverse complement strand
ACATAGTCATACAGCTGTGTTTGGACAAACTTCATCAGGCAAGAGCTCAACAGTGATGGTAGGTTCATGCATTTCTCTAGCTCGAGGCAAGTCTTCCGTCGTCATAAATGATGTCTTCGGTGAGTTATACGATATCACAAGCGGCATGTTTCTGCGCGAAGGATACGAAGTTTACAAATACAACTTTAGAGACCCTGAACATAGTGAGTGCTTTAACAGCCTTCCGTATTGCCAGTCGGATTCAGATTTGAATATGCAATCGACGCTGATACATGAAAATTCACAAACCCTTTCGAAAGGTGAAGTATTCTGGCGTCAGACATCTATTATGCTTCTTTTTTTGATTCTGAAATACCTCTATCATCATGTTGACAGAAAATACCTGACGCTACAAAATGCACTCAGAATTGCCGATCGCTTAGCTTATGACATTCCCGCTCTCGACCTTTTGTTTGTTAGAACCCGCGATAAAGAGTTGATTAGTCAGTACAGGGCCGCTGTCGCGATGAGCGAAAAAACCTTACAGTCGGTCGTCATTTCCCTGCGCACAGTTCTCAGCTTGTGGAATGACAAAGCTATTTGCAGCACCACTGCGACAAATACATTTGATATTACACAACTAAGGTCAAAACCTATCTGTATCTATCTGACTACTCCAATTTCCGATTTAAATTATACGCGGCCTGCCACTGCGCTTTTCTTTAGCACACTATTCAACCAAATTCTATCAACACCAGTGCAGCCATCTGACAGAAGCATCTTCTTTCTGCTTGATGAATTTCCAACCTATTCCTTTCCGGATATATGTACAGTATTTAGCACGATACGCAAGCGTAATGCGGGATTGGTCATATGCATGCAGGATGAACGGGCACTCAGTGCGCGATATGGTGCTGATACTGCTCATCAAATCAAGACAAACTGTGTGAGCCAGGTATACCTAAAGGGCCAGCCGCTATCTACGTGCCGAGAGCTCTCTGCGATATTAGGGAGGTTCAGTTTGGAAGGAAAAACTCGTGAACTATTAACACCTGATGAAATTCGTCAACTTGACGAGGCTATAATTCTGATAAGAAACAGCCCTCCAATGAAGGCGAAGATGATACCGTACTTCGAAAACTATTGGATGCAGCGGTTGCTAAAGGCTCCACCGGCACCAATTCCGAATCGCAAACCTGTAATTCCTGCACTGATATCTTTTGAAAAATGAGTTGTAAGAAAACACCCAAATTAAATCTATATGATTATATCGAACCATACCTCGATAAGGGTGCTGATGCCATTGCAGGGGCTAAAAAAGAATATTACAGGCTGTATAAGGCAGAATGGCGTAGGCGATACCGGAGTACTGTCAAACAA
The DNA here is from genome assembly GCA_035626755.1 of Flavipsychrobacter sp. Taxonomy (GTDB): domain Bacteria; phylum Bacteroidota; class Bacteroidia; order Chitinophagales; family Chitinophagaceae; genus MKUN01. The sequence goes on along the minus strand of DASPNB010000588.1, from coordinate 5,157 downwards.
TACTCTGTATGTCTTGACGCAGCTGAGCAAAGGCAGTTGAAAACCGAGGGCAGGAAACACAAGAAGAGCGTCACAGGTCTAATTAAGAGTGCGTGTTTTGCCTATCTGAATCGGGTGTATCTCATTCAGGATTTGGAAGTCGTAAACAGCGTCCGTCAGCTACTTGCCCAAAACTATAATGCCCTATTAGAACTGGCTGGAGAAAAAGCACTTAATCAAAAAATGGCTATTGACCTGCTTCGCAGGATTCAAACGCTAGAGGCAAAAGTGATGTCCAAACTATTCAAACCCCGCACCCTGGAAGACTGGATTATTCAAACAATAACAGAAAACCCTCGGCACATCGAGAGTCTAAAATTGTTACTAGAAAAATACGATAAGTGATTGTTAAGTGTTTATCGGTAAAAACCAAGGAAGGCCTGGGTAACTTGTTGAGATATATCTCGCGTGAGGAAAAAAGGCGTATTGAAGAGCGAAAGTCTGAATGGAATATACCAACAAAGGTCAAGGTAACCGCTACAGACTTAAAGTATCTGGAACAAGAGAAAGAAGATGCCAAGCTACTGGATGAACTCCACAAGTTTAAGGGCACAATGCAAGAATTTGCAGCAAGTCTTAGTAGTCAGAGGGACCAACAGCCTAAAACTAACAAGAAAGAAGTGTGTGGCATATTAAGGAGAAATTTACGAGGACAATCAATAGATGAAAATCTTGCAGAATACCTCTTCAATGAACGATTTCGGGTAAATAAAAGAACGAATAACACACTGGCACATCATTATATCCTAGGCTTTGCACGGAAGGATCAAACGCGAGCCACGGACGAAAAAGTACTTGATTTAGCCAGGGAATTCATGCGAATCAATGGAAATAACATTTACTATGCAGCTATTCACAAATCGACAGAGAGCATACACCTGCACTGTGTGGTAAGTGGTGTGGAATACCTAACAGGTAAGTCAAATAGAATCAGCACCAAAGTATTTCAGGAGCGGAAGCTTGAACTCCAACGCATTCAGGAACAAAAATACCCGGAACTAAGTGAAAGCGTAGTTGGACACAAAAGGTGGGGAGAGCGGAGCCAGGAAAAAAGTAAAAAATACGAACGCGAACGTTCTGAAGAAAAACAGGTTATTCAGTCCATTCTTGAAACAGCATATAGCAGTGCAAGGTCACTAGACGAGTTCTTCAATGCTATTCAACTGGAAGGCCATGAAGTGTATTTTAGGAATGCAAGACCGACTGGCGTTAAAGCATTTGGGGAGAGAAAATACAGATTCAGCCGATTAGGTTTTGAATCTGACAGGCTGAATAACCTCAATGATATAAAGAACGACATCGAGAAAGAACTGAAGGAAATAAATGAAATAAGGAGCGGCAACAACAGAAGTCGAATAAATGAACTCGACCTTGAAATAGAAGAGGATGAGTTGGAACGAGACTATGATGGTGACAATAAACAGGACGAACATGAAGATGAGGAAAATGACAGGGATAACGAAGGAGATAAGCCCGATAATACCGCAGAGGATATTGAACATGAAGAGCACAACGATGACGACGAAGACAATGAAAACGAATACTAAAACTTGTCACTATGAGCGCTAAGGAAAGTACTATCCTCTTCCCAGTACCAGCGAACGCAGTTTGGGAGAAATTAAGGGAAATAGTTCATGCTGAACTGGTCAAACTGCAAAAAGGTGCCACAGCCCCTTTAGAGTTCAATGTGCCAGGACTTACCGTCAAACCTGTATATAGCGCACAGGAATTGTGCGATCTTCTTTCTGTCACGAGGCAAACGCTTTGGGAATGGAACAAAGAAGGGATATTAAAACCAAAGAAAGTAAAGAGCAGAGTCTACTATTTATGGACCGACGTAGAAAAGCTCTTTGGTGTAAAAGGGTAAAAAATGAAAACAGCGTCCTCTGGCGCTGTTTTCATTTTCTAAGCCGACTTGGGGAGGCTAAGTACTGTTAGGTTGTTTCGTTGCTTCCAAATCTCCTGAATCTTCAATGCTGCGTGCTGCTCGCTACAGCGAATATATTTAAAGAAGTCTCTCAATGATTTATGACCACTAATTCGCATTATCAGATGAACGTCTGTACTCGCCATAAATTCATTTGTGCAGAAGCTTCTCCTGCATGTGTGAGAGGTAACCCACAGACACTTTGCTTTTGTTTCGGTTACGTCTTTCAGGCCTTTTTTAAAACTGAAGGTAATTGGCTCCAGTAGCCCTGCCAATTCTGCGATGACTTTTATTTGGCGATTAAATACAGGGTTTGACGTTGTTGGTTTGCGGTCTTTATACAGACGGATGAATAGCTCTTTTGCTTCAACGGTAAGGGGAACGACAACCCAGTTGTCCTTTTTATCCGTTTTTTTATAAAGCATGTCCCCACGCATATCTGTATATGACAGATTTGAGAAGTCCGAATAGCGCAAGCCGGTTAAACAGCCGAAAACGAGCATGTCGCGGGATTCTGCCAAACTCGGCTGGATGGTTAAGTCCAGATAATACAGACGGGATATTTCTTCGTAATTGAGATAGACAGCGTCCGTCTCCTCCTCAAATGCTTTGAAGTCGTCGAGGGAAATGGGAGCAATGAGCTTGCGGCGTACTCTGTCTTTTACAAAGCCACGAAGGTTCTTGATTGTTTTCCCTATGGTATTTACTTTCAAACCTATGATAAGTTCCTTCTTTCTCTTTTGAACATAGGTGTTAGTCAGGAAGTCAACCAGATCAAGGTAAAAGTCATAGTCCAGCATGGAGAACGTTATCTTCTTACCTAAATAGTCCTGATATGCAAGCAGTCGTTCCCGCATACTGCGAATCGGCCCAGGACTTACCACATTCTTTTCTTTGAAGGCTATGTAACCGTTCAAATGTCCGAAGAAACCCAAGTCAGACTTAACAACCTGTATGGGAGCAGCGGAAGGTATTTCTGCAATCTTCAATTGGGCAGTAAAGACCTGCTTAACGTATGCACCCACATTCGGAAGTTCCAAGCCGATACCTTTGTCGATTAAGGCCTCAATTACCTTTTTCTGACGCAGGAGTTCTGCATTGAGCCTGTCAGCGTTACCAAATTCAATTGGCAAATTCTTTGATATTTGCTGTCGCTTCTTATTCCAATACAAGGAGGGAATAGCGATTTCACAGTCCAATGTAACGCGGTTAGCGGAGCTGTAACAATACTGGAAGCTGATGGCACTGCAGCCGTCTTTGCGGGGCCTTTTGGCAATTAATGCCTTCAAAGGATACAACATAATTTTCGATTTTTTTTCGATTAAACCATGTGTAACCCTATATAAAGGTAGGTCGTTCTGTTCGGAGGCTCTTGTTAGAAATCCTTTAAAATCAAGGCTTTCAAGTCAATCTGAGTAAAAATAAATAAGGATTGCAAACCTGCAATCCTTATATCCGTGGTTCCGTAGGGACTCGAACCCTAGACCCGCTGATTAAGAGTCAGCTGCTCTACCAACTGAGCTACGAAACCATTTCGTTGGGCTGCAAAGATAGGTTTTTACAACAAATTTCTAAACAGCTGTAAAAACAGGCATCCGGCGCCGAAAAGTGCCATAAAACATGCCGTTCGTCCATTGAAAAAGCTGAAACATTAGTGGAACTTTGATATTGACAAAGCGCTACTATGATGAGATATACACTAATAGTTTTTGCGTTGACAACCTGGCAGACAGCACAGGGCCAGATATCGTTTAAAAAAGTATTTGGTGACGCTGTGAATGGAGAATATGGTCAGGCCGTGGTGCAGGCAGATGACAGTGGTTACTATGTGGCCGGCGCGCGGGTTGTTATTGGCAGCCAAATAACCGGCGAAGGACAATTGCTCCGTACCGACAAATATGGCAACGAAATCTGGACGATGTACTACAATACCGTAGGCTCCGATGATCTTAGTTTTGATAATATTATCAAGACATCTGACGGCAACTTACTGATGGTGGGCACGGCTGTATATGACGGTACCGACTATAACGTGTACGTGGCCAAGGCAGATACTGCCGGCACAGTGCTGTGGTACAGAAACTATGAGGCACTGTATCGCCAACGGGGACTGCAGGTAAAGGAAACCACAGATGGCGGTTTTGTTATAGGCGGCTGGAATGAAATGTTTGGTACGGCTATCTCCAACTTCTACATGATGAGAACTAATGCTACAGGCGATACCCTCTGGACGAGGAACTATCCCAACGGTATGCAGCAATATGGCAATGCTATAGACCAAACAACAGATGGAGGCTTCGCCATAGTGGGCAGTATACAACAACCTACATTGTTGGGCAGTACTATGTACATAATTAAAACAGATGCTAATGGTGATACCCTCTGGACACGTAAGCTGGATACACTCAACTTTGGCAAGGCTTATGACGTAAAGGCCATTGCAAACAATCACATAATAGTAGCCGGCTACACCACGATCAATGGCTGCTCACAGCCTGTGCTGCTGGAAATGGACGGCAGCGGCAATATGCTTTGGCGGGAGATATATACAGATGGCCCCTGCGGCTGGGCATACTCAGTGGGTAAGACTGATGATGGTGGCTATGCAGTGTTTGGCATGGATGCGACCTCCGACCTGTACCTGGTAAAAACTGATGGCTCGGGAATGCAGGAATGGTATAGAAAATTTCATGAGTCGAATACGGACTTTGGTTATGCTGCAAGCCAGACGTCGGACGGCGGATATATTATGACCGGTATTACTACCAATACTAACGTAGGCGACCTGATACTTATAAAAGTGGACGGCAATGGTGACTTGCTTAATGTGCCGGAAGCAATTAAGCAGTCAAGCCTGAAAATTTTTCCCAACCCTTCAAAGAACATAGTATATATAGAGCACAAGAATGGTAAGCGCATCAACCAAATACTGGTGCAGGATGTAACGGGCAAAGTGGTATACCAATATGCCGGTACGGCAGATCACATTGACATCTCATCACTCAGCAGAGGAATGTACCTGCTGAAAATCACTACTGAAGACGAAGTGCTTGGCAGCAAACTGATAGTAGAGTAACCACTACTCAGACAGCTCTATCCAGACAGGAGCGTGATCGCTGCTTTTTTCCCAGCCGCGTACGTGGCGGTCTACGCCGGCGTTTTTGAGGCGCTTGGCAATGTCGGGGCTCAGC
>DASPNB010000587.1:0-5746 GCA_035626755.1 Flavipsychrobacter sp. | reverse complement strand
GCCTGCTGACCAATGAACAATGGGAGGAATTCCGCAAGCTGTTTGACAAAGTGCACAGGGGCTTCCTTAGCAACCTGAAAAGGAAGCTACCTGACCTGAGCCAGACCGACATAAGATTCATAGCCCTTACCAAATTGAAATTATCCTCCAGGGAAATGGCGTCCATGTTGGGGGTGTCACCCAGTACTATCCGCATCTATAAGTTCCGCCTCCGTAAAAAACTGGGGCTGGATAAGGAAGGAGATATCGAAGATCTTATTAATAAGCTCTGACCTTTTTTATCATCTCCGACAATTTTTTTCTTCAATTTTCTCCTTTTTTCAATTGGCTGCAGAAAACGTAAACCATTGATGATCAATCGTGAAACGTAATTGTATATAGCCTGAAACGCAAGTGTAACGCCAAAAATTTGTTTTAGGGTGGGTATGCAGGATATGTTTGTGCTGTGAACAAAATGAAAACAACCAACTGGTTTCAAATAGCGCTTGTGGCGCTGCTCATATTCAGCAATGCTATCATGTTTTCGATGATGGTATCTGCCGAAAAAAAGAATGAGCAACTGGAGCAACAACTGCGGGAACAGCGCAGCGATTACTCTAACGATATCTGGTATACGTTTCAATAGGCCCCCTTCATAACCGTAAAAAACAAGTTTCCTTATGAAGCAGAAAAAGACAAAAGTTATTGCCAAGCCGGCCAGCAAGTATCACTTGACGATCATCGGTTTGCTGGTGGCCTCTGCCGTATTGATCATTTCTATATGGTTTTGGTTTGATATGAAGACCCGGGAACTGGAAGAGCGCATGCATAACGAGTCGAAACCAAGGTACCAGCAGGTAGCCAAGATCAACGAATAAAACAAAGAAAGTGTGGGTGCGGTAGGGGCTATACCCACATCAACAGGAAAGGGACCATATTGGTCCCTTTTTATTTATATACCTAAGAATCTGATCGCGTCTGTGACTTTTATCCAGTTGATCTTATTAAGATCGAGGCGGAAGACAATACTATTGGCGAAGACCTTATTTCCGTACATGCTCTTCATGTAGTCCTTAAAGTCTTTGCTTAACACTACCGGAAAATAAACGGAAACTACATCGTAGAACAATGGAACTTCAACACCTGCATCGTAGAGGATTTTCTGGCCGCTGGGGTTTAACCTGGCCGCATTTGAAAATGTGCCGACATCAAGGAAGAGGCGCAGGGGAAGCTTCGGAATATCGGTTGTGATATTTACCGCAAAGAGCCAGTTGTCTGATCTGCCGACCTGGGAAATGTACAACGGCGTAGGAACTTTAAAGCCACCTTCCAGCATAGCAATCTGGCGGGCTGCAACACCCTTCCTTTCGTTGCGCCCGAAATAAGTGCCATCGTAGAGGTAGTCTTTATCGCCTGTGTAAACAGAGTTAAGATAATAACGGCTGATATCAGGCGCTGCGTTCAATTCGATGAACTTACCGAGATAGCCACGAATGCGGAGCGCCTTCCCTTTTTTGAAGTAATCGATACGCAGGTTGCCTTCTGCCGATAGTTTAACAAAATCCTGGTTGAACTGAGCCTCTGCCTGGTAGCTGAATGGATTGAAGGTGCGTTCGTTCCTGTGTTTATAACGGAGCAAGCCGTAAGTTTTTGCCTGCTGAGCTATCGATGGTTTTGTGAGGCTGTCTGCGGGGTCTGTGTTATAAGTAAAGTAATCCTCCTGTATACCATAGGCCTTTAACATAAGTGCGCGGGTTACAGGACTGCGGAGATTGTGCTCATTAAATCTAAAAGTGAGGGAAGGTGCGACTTTTACATACCTGCTATGAATGGGTTCGGAGATATTGAGATCGCTTTTATCGTAATGAAAGGTCTTGCCATCTACCTGGAGGAGAATCTCTTTGAACAAATTTTCAGGATACCAGCTATAGCCTATAGCACCTGCACCGATGGCGGCGCCGGAACCAAAGCCATACATAGGAGCCAGCACATAGCGGAACCTGTTCTCAGGAATGGTGAGATTATGAAATACAAGACCGAGCTCAAAACCATCGTAATAATTGTAACCGAGGGCAGGCAATACAAAGATCTTTGTTTTTTCACCGTAGCCTAAACCGGCAAGCGGACTCAATGCAATGCCTCCGCGCGGTAAAACACTATTCTGTCTTTTCCCTTCCGGTACATGATAACCAATGCGGATCTTCTTCCAATCCTTCATGCTATCAGGCAGCTGAATGGTAGTAGTGCCTTCAAAGGGTGCTGACCATGCCCTGCCTATTGTGCTGTCACCAATATAGCCAACAACATATACAGGAGCTGCGAAGCCTGACTTGTTGGTTACGGTTACTTGTGAGGCATTGGCAGATTTTATTTTGTAATCAATGCGCTCGTTGGTCTTCAGGGCTCCGTCAAAAAACCAGCCAATGTCTTTGGTGGTATGCTTCGCCATAGAGGCCCTGAAATCTTCGGGATAAGGGTGTTTGTGTTTCCAGGTGTTGTAGTAGTCGTGCATGCCCTCCCTGAAATTCTCTTCACCCATGTACTGTTCCAGCCAACGCAGTATGAGGGCAGTTTTGTAATAAACATCAATACCATAGTTAATACTTGTGAAATTGGCAGAAGTCTGTTCCAGTGCCTGATCGGTATGAACACCGGTTTCGTGGTAGTAGAACAGGGATTCCTGACCGGTCTTTTTATACAGGCCGGCAATATTTGTTTTGCTTTGGGATTTGCCGCCGGCTTTAGCTTCGAGTGAATCAGCTTTGTTCTTCCATGATGTGTCGTATTTCCAGTAGTAGGAAGAAGTTGTCTTCTCTTCGTAGAAAGTATTCAGGCCCTCATCCATCCAGGCGTGGTCACGCTCATTGCTGGCCAGTATACCGTAGAACCAGTTGTGACCTGCTTCGTGGATGATGACAGTTTTAAGAATTCCGGCGCCCATGTTCTTATCGATGATAGTCACCGTGGGATACTCCATACCACCACCGGCATCCATATCGCCTTCCACGGCCTTGATCGTTTTGTATGGGTACGCGCCAACCTCTGACCCATATGATTTGATGGTATTTCTAAGATACCCGGTAGCGCGGTTCCAGTTTTTCTGCGATTGAGGAAGAAAAGCGGCATAGCAGGTTACTAACTCACCGCTGCCCGGGCTAGTGACCGTATCTTTCCTTACTATCCAGCGCTTGTCGGCAAACCAGGCGAAGTCGTGCACATTGTCTTCATGAAAATTAAGTGTCTTGGTTTCGCTGCTGCTTTCAGGCCAGCTCTTTTTATATAGGGTATCGGAAGGAAATGCTTTTGCAGATAGCTCGTCCAGCCACGCATTCTCAGAAGCATCAAGACAATTGCCTGTGGCCATTACTACATAGTTTTTGGGCAGTGTTATCCGCACGTCGTAAGAGCCTATTTCGCTGTAAAACTCTCCAAAGTTAAGATAAGGCATAGGATGCCAGCCTTTTTTGTCATAAACCGCGGGCTTGGGAAACCATTGTGAAATAAAATAGGCTTGCTTAGTATGACCGAGACGGGAAAAGACCTCAGGTATCTTTACTTTAAAAGGAGTACCGATAGTTGTTTTACCCGAGGGCGGTAGAGGACGCGGCAGATCAATGCGGGCCACATCCGGAATATTCTGAGCTGAATAAAATTCCACCGATTTACCATCTACAACAAAAGCCAGTTCGGAAATATTTCCCCGCTTTGATGCTTTGGAAAAGTAGAACTCTGTTTCGCCGTTTTCAGCCATCTGTTCAGCAAAGGCCGTCCGATCGTGCATATAGGCATTGGGCCATAGATGGATGTAGATATACTCCAGGGTATCGGGAGAATTATTGGTGTAGTCTATTGTGATCTCGCCGTTCAGGATATGCTCTTTGTCATCAAGACTGACATCGATACGAGTATTGACTTGCTGCTGCCAATAAGCCTGGCTAAAGCCCGAAAAAGGTAGAAATACTAAAAAAAGGGCAGCGATCTGCTTCATGATACAAAGTAAACGGTTGTACAATATATAAATTGCAGAAGAGGAAAAAAAGTGCCGGTGAGAACTTAGAAATAGTCGATATACAGCTTGGAGTGGGTGTAATACTCAATATTTACCTCATCTCCCATATCCAGGCGCTGGTAGTCTTCGTTGGTCACTTGTATACTCATCTTATTGGGAGAGTCAATATAGAAGTAATAAGCGTCGCTCCGGTGCATGTATTGCTTGCGTGTAATGTGCGCTGTTTCAATCGTTTTGGTACGATCACGAAGGTCGGCGTGTACCTTACCAAGATTAACGCGATAAGCAAGCCACATGGCAGTAGTAGACACTCCGAGCAAGATGGCAGTGCTCACAAAAAAGCGCGTTGCTGAAAACGCATTCGGTGCGCCCTCAAAAGCGCGGTACCAGGAACCGATGAAAGGGAAAAGAAAGCTTCCGAACATCAGGAGCCGGAAAATTTTGTAATAAATTCTTTTATCCTTGTGTTCTTTTTCCACAAGGAAAGAAAGCTCGGTCGGCTCCAGTGGTTCAGTATGTCTTCTTACTGCGGTTGACACTATAAAGCATATATGCCTGAATACTTGTTTTCTGCATAGCGCATAAAGGATGTAAAGTCTAGCCCCCTGCCTGTTACTAGTTTGCAAAGTTCGTCCGACCTGTATTTTCGTCCATGCACATGTACTTTTTCACGCAACCATTCCAGTAATAGCTGCATATTGCCCTGCTCTATTCCTGCCACAAGTCCCGGCACTTCCTTCTGCGCCTGTTCAAAGAACTGTGCGGCGTAAAAACTGCCGAGGGAATAAGTAGGAAAATATCCAAAGCTGCCGTGCGACCAGTGCACGTCCTGCAGCACTCCCCTCTTGTCATCCGGCGGTATAAGTCCCAGGTATTTCTGATAGCTTTCATTCCAAACAGCCGGAAGGTCTTTGGCCTGAACAGTTCCCTCCAATAAGCTCTTCTCTATCCCATAACGTATCATTACGTGGAAATGGTATGTTATTTCATCGGCCTCGGTTCGGATAAGAGACGGCTCCACCTTGTTCATTGCCTTGTAAAAGGAATCAGCGGAAGTGTCTTTTAGCTGCGAAGGAAAATACTGCTGCAGCGAGGGATAAAAGTACTTCCAGAAAGGCAGGCTACGGCCTACGCAGTTCTCCCAAAGGCGCGATTGCGATTCGTGTATAGACAAAGAAGCCGCGGCTCCCAGAGGTAAACCATACTGCACTTCCGGCAAACCTTGCTCATACAGGGCATGCCCCCCCTCGTGAATACTGCTCCACAGCAGCGAAGCGAAATTCTTTTCGTCTACACGGGTCGTAACCCTTACATCCGTAGGCGCAAAAGAAGTAGAAAAAGGATGCTCAGAAATATCCTGTCGTCCCGCTTCAAGATCGTACCCCATCTTCCGAAGTACATCCATGGAAAAATCCCATTGCGACTGGCGGGGATAATTTCCTTCCATTATACTATCATCTACCTGTGGAGCATTCTTTATTTTATCGAGCAGCTTCAACAGGTTATGCTTTACATCATCAAATATGGGATCAAGCATGGCAACTGTTGCACCTTTCTCGTAATCGTCTAATAAGGCATTATAAGGATGGCCCTCATAGCCATAGAGATCGGCCTGCTGCTTTTTCAATTCTATCATTTTTGCCAGTTCGGCTTCATACACCTTAAAGCTGTTCTCCTTCCGGCTTTGGAGCCAGGCATTGTAGCTATCGCTTGTTTGCTGTGTGATCTTTTCTATAAAATCGATGGGGAGCTTTTTGT
>DASPNB010000586.1:0-6848 GCA_035626755.1 Flavipsychrobacter sp. | reverse complement strand
CTGGGCGGAGTAAAAAGTCTCCTTTGTCATCCCGCTACGATGACGCACAAGTCAATACCTGTAGAGAAACGTCAGGCCGCAGGTGTAGCTGATAGCCTGGTACGCCTCTCTGTGGGGCTTGAAGATGTACAGGATCTCATTGCTGACATAGAACAAGCTTTAAGTAAGTCAAAAGTCAAAATTCAAGACCAAAAGGAGCTGCTGGAAGTAGCATAAGGTTTAAAAGAAACGACTGGTCAACCAGTCAACTGTTTAACTATTCAACTAATAACAAAATGTCTATTCAAAGTCAACAAACAAAATTGAACATCGGCCTGTTCGGCTTCGGTGTGGTAGGGGAAAGCCTCTACAATGTATTGCAGGAAACACCTTCGCTGAATGCCAGTATCAAGAAGGTCTGCATCAAGCATCCGGGAAAGAAACGCAAGGCCCCTGAGAGCCTGTTCGCAACAGACCCGGAAGTGCTGCTATCGGATGATAGCATTAACGTCATCGTGGAGCTGATAGATGATGCTGATGCAGCTTACTACATAGTGACCAAGGCCCTGGGTAGCAAGAAGGCAGTAGTGAGCGCCAACAAGAAAATGATAGCAGAGCACCTGGATGAACTGATAGCCCTGCAGAAGGAATTCGAAGTCCCATTCCTGTACGAGTCAGCCTGCTGCGCGAGTATCCCTGTCATACGCAACCTGGAAGAATACTATGATAACGACCTGCTTCAGGGCCTGAGCGGTATAGTGAACGGTTCCACAAATTATATACTTACTAAGATTTTTGAAGAGAAGAAAAGCTATGCTGATGCACTGCTACAAGCACAATATGAAGGCTTTGCGGAAAGCGATCCTTCGCTTGATGTAGAAGGTATAGACGCAGTGAACAAACTGACGATACTGCTGGCGCATGCCTATGGGATACTCAGTTCGCCCGATGAATTGGTACACACAGGCATACAGCACCTGCACGAACTGGATGCAGTGTATGCCAAAGAGAAAGGTTACGCCATAAAACTGCTGGCACAGGCCAAGAAACTGCCGGAAGGAAAGATAGCGGCCTTTGTGCTGCCACAGTTCGTAAAGGAGGATAGCCAGTTCTTCAATGTAAAAAATGAATACAACGGGGTTACTATAGAAACTAGCTTGGCCGATAAGCAGTTCTTCTACGGTAAAGGCGCAGGCGGCTACCCTACGGCTTCTGCTGTGCTGAGCGACCTTTCGGCGCTGCGCTATAACTACCAGTATGAGTATAAGAAACTCCGCTACCAGAAGCCTTCGCAACTGACCAACGATGTGCACCTGAGAGTGTACCTGAGCTTTGATGCGCTCTTCCAACTACCAAACGAAAAATTTGAGCGGATAGAGGAATGGAGCAGCACGGACAAGCGCTGCCACGTGATCGGTATTATTAAATTCTCGAGACTGCGCGATACTTCCTGGTGGAAGAAAAAGAACACTTCACTTATTCTGCTGCCGGATGCGTTTGTGTATGATCTAAAGGAAAAAGCGCAATTGGAAGAATTTGAGCTTGCGGTTGTCTAAAATCGTTCGGCCATACCGAGGCCGAATAAGGCATAATCGTATGCCGCAGGATCATCGGGATTCATTTCTCTTAGCTGATAGGTAAGGTGCAGCGCATTTTGCCAGTTGGAATTATTGTTAGGCAATAATTCGAGGCGGTGCGCCACCCTTGCTACATGCACATCGAGCGGACAAATAAGCTGGGCGGGAGATATCTTCTTCCATATGCCGAAGTCTACTCCTCGCTTGTCGTTGCGCACCATCCAGCGGAGGTACATGTTCAGGCGCTTGCAGGCAGACTTACGTGCCGGTGTTGAAATGTGCTTCTTTGTCCGTTCCGGGTGCTCAATAGAAAAGAAGTAGTTGTGAAAATAAATGAGGGCCTGTTCTACAGTGTCCTCTTTATATTTTTTACCGGGTACAAAAGCTATTTCCAGGCTATCGTGCTGGCTGTAGTGGTATTGCAGGAAGTGGAGAAAATATAAGAGGTCAGTAGCGTTGAATGTGCGGTGAGCGAAACTCAGAAATCCTTTCAGGTCTGTATCTCTGTGATTTAGAATGAAATCATGAGGCGCATTGCCCATCCAGGCCATCAGTTTCTTACAGTTGTTGATAATGCTGGTACGGTTTCCCCATGCGAGCACGGCCGCGAAGAGCCCGGAGATTTCCACATCCTGCTTTTTACTGAAAGAATGGGGAATGCTAATAGGATCTTTTTCAATAAAAGAAGGCTGGTTGTACAGCCTTACTTTTTCATCCAGGAGTGGTTTTATTTTTTGTAAATGTTGTTGCATATCCTCCACATTTCGATCAATTAAATCAGGGTTCCCCCTTTAGGGGGCGGAGGGGGCTTACCGTCCAGCTTGGCACGAAGTTTTTTACCTCTACTGTATGTTAACATGTACACCGACGCAGGTGTGGCATAGGATGTTGTGGGTACCTGGCCGTGCCCGGGGATCATGCTACTAACCTGCGTCTCTTTTTTATACATAACTGTATAAAAGGTGCAATTGTTGCAAAGAAGTGTTAGAATATCCCTAAGAATTTCTTTCTCTTCAGATACACTTTGTTGATCCTTATGTCCTTGTTGGGGCGGTCAGCTTTGTCTCTCGGTTCGGCTACGATCTTTTCTACAATGTCCATGCCCTTTGTTACTTCACCGAAAACTGTGTAGCCGCCGTCAAGATGCGGGGTACCGCCTACTGTTTTGTACATGTTGCGTTGTTCTTCGGTGAACTTTTTCTTGCCTCGCTGAGCGATAGCATCCAATGACTTATCATCGAATTTTTTACCGACAACTATATAGAATTGGCAAGCCGATGAATTGGGATCGCTGGGCATACGGGCAGCCGCGAGGGCGCCTTTTTTGTGATAGTTCACCTCACTTATCTCCGCAGGAACGGTATAGCCCAGGTCGCCATTGCCCAGCATTTGGCCGGATTTTGCAGTTTTAGATTCAGGATCGCCTCCCTGTATCATGAACTCAGGTATCACGCGGTGGAACAGGGTGCCGTCCAGGGTATGCTCTTTTGCCAGCTTTATAAAATTGTCCCTGTGCTTGGGTGTATTGTCGTACAGTATCATTTCTATCTTGCCGTAGCCGGTCTCTATCACCACGGTCGTTGGTTTCTTGGCGTAGCTGGTCGTTGACAGGAGGATAGCGCTCAATGCGAGCAGTAACATTCTTTTCATAAAATTCTATATGCTTGATTTACCGAACATAGTTACGAAAAAAGTAAATTAGCCGATAATAATAATTCTATGGCGCTCAGGAAACGGGTAAAAGGGCTGGCAAATGTGCTGCGTGAATGGGGGTGGGATAGCTCCGGGAAGCGGCCGGTGACAGTATTTAATCCTACACGTTATGTGGCAAGGTTATCACCTGGTGAGGAACCCGTCTATACCCGCTTTCATTATAGCCGAACTTCCATGACGGAAGATCAGCTGGCGCCTGAAGATGCCTGTAGCGTAAAAAAGGACGGAGGTATCTTATGGATAAATGTGGACGGCCTTCGCCAGGATGAAGTTGAAAAAATATGTACTACCTACAATATTCATCAATTGGCGGTGGAAGATATTCTCAGTGTTGGTCAGAGCGCTAAAATGGATGAGATAGGCGATGTGGTATATTGCCTGCTACCCATGATATATTACAATGGGGGGACAGGGCATATAGAGGCTGAGCAGGTGAGTATAGTACTGGGTAAGGGTTTTGTGCTGTCGTTCCAGGAAGACAAAACCCGCGATGTGTTCAACCCTGTTCGCGACAGACTCCGTGTAGAGGGCAGCAAATTGCGCGAGCGCGATGCAACCTATCTATGCTATAGCTTAATAGATATTATAGTGGATTCCTACTTTGGGGTGTTGGAGAAGATGAACGAGCGTATCGATAAGCTGGAGGATAACATTCTGCTGCAAAAGGAAAAGGCTGCGACTGAAAAGGTAAGTATACTGCGACGGGAAGTAATGTTCCTGCGCAGGCTCATAGTGCCGGTGCGTGACCTTGTTGCCGGCTTTATCAGGAGCGAGAATCCCTTAGTGGACGACAGGCAGAATAAGTATTTCAAAGACATCATGGATCACGTGAACCAGGCCCACGACTATGTAGATGCCCACCGTGAAATATTGATGAATCTTCAGGATGTGTTCAACAGCCAGATCAATCTCCGCCTGAACGAAGTGATGAAAATATTTACCCTCGTGGCGGTGTTATTAGCACCGGCAACGGTTATAGGTGGGATATTCGGGATGAACTTTGATGTGATACCCCTGTCGCATCACGGGGCGGGTTTTTGGGTGGCAGTGGCAGCTATGCTCGTTATTCCCTTGCTGATGTTGATATGGTTTAAAAGGAAGGGGTGGTTTTAGTTATGAGAGCTTTATTAGCACTGATATTGTTCGTTCTGGCAGGTTGCGATCAACCAACAAAGAAGCTGCCTTTTATCGGCAAAAGATATTTTGAGACACGTCCAGGCGTTTCTGGTACAGGAACGCCTCATAAGAAAGTTGAGATAAAAGAGAATGGAGAGGTGATCTTTTCGTTTTCGCAGATCAACCAGGCAGACAAAACAGAAACAACAGGCAAATACCATGCAGGTCAATTTAAGAAGATCGTGAAATGCGTTTTCGAGGAGTGGGATAACGACACATCTTATTATGAGATCACCAAAGACAAAATTTACGAAACTGATAGTGCAGGTAATCGACTTATGTTGGATGAATGCTGCGGGCTTTCGGCCGATGTGCCGGTATGTTCATGTGAAGATGAATATGATGATTCGCAATATTGGTGATGGGGCTATCGCATCTCCTGGCAAAGCTCTATCAGCACCCCATTGGTCGTCGTTGGATGCAGAAAGCAAACGAGCTTGTTGTCTGCGCCACGCTTAGGGGTCTCATTCAGCAACTCGAAACCGAGCGCGGCCAGTCTTTTCATCTCAGCTTCAATGTTCTCTACATCGAAAGCAATGTGGTGTATGCCTTCTCCTTTTTTTTCAATGAATTTAGCTATCGGTGAGTCAGGTTTTGTGGCCTCCAATAGTTCTACCTTAGAGTCGCCGACCTTGAAGAAAGCAGTGTTCACCCCTTCGCTGGCTACCTCTTCTGTTTTATAGCAAGGCGTATTGAGTAGTTGCTCAAAAAGAGGGATGGATTTAGCCAGTTCCTTTACCGCAATGCCCAAATGTTCGATCTTCTGCATCAAATAGGTTTTTCAAATGGCATTATATAGTAAAAACTGGCCATTTTCGCCGAAAGTAGTGCCTTTTGACGTAACTTTGTACTGCGAAAACTCGCACAGTTTATACTTAATAATAATATGGAATTGAAATTACCGATATATCTGGACAACAACGCCACCACCCCAATGGATCAGAGGGTGCTGGACGCGATGTTGCCATACTTCGTTGAAAAGTTTGGTAATGCTGCCAGCCGCAACCACTCTTTTGGTTGGGTGGCTGAGGAAGCTGTGGACTATGCCCGTGAGCAGGTGGCTAAACTGATAGACGCTGACCCGAAAGAGATCATCTTTACTTCCGGCGCTACCGAGGCCGACAACCTGGCGCTGAAGGGCGTGTTCGAAATGTACGCTACCAAGGGTAACCACATCATTACTGCTACTACAGAGCACAAAGCGGTACTGGATACCTGCAAGCACATAGAAAAGCTGGGCGGACAGGTGACCTACCTGGAAGTGAAAGCCGACGGCCTGATAGACCTGGCAGAACTGGAAAATGCTATAACTGATAAGACCATCCTTATTGCCATTATGTACGGCAATAACGAGATAGGTGTGATACAGCCGGTGAAAGAAATAAGCGCTATAGCGCGTAAGCGTGGTGTACTGTTCTTTACCGATGCTACACAGGCTGTAGGTAAGATACCGGTGGACGTAAATGCTGACGGTATAGACCTGATGGCCTTCAGCGCACACAAAATGTACGGACCTAAGGGTGTTGGTGCATTGTATGTACGCCGTAAGAACCCACGTGTAAAGGTGACAGCACAAATGGATGGTGGCGGCCACGAGCGCGGCATGCGCAGTGGTACTATGAATGTACCAGGCATTGTGGGTTTTGGCAAGGCATGTGAAATTGCTATGAACGAAATGGAAGCTGAGGCAAAACGCCTGAGCATCCTGCGCGATAAACTGGAGAACGCCCTCCTGGAACTGGAAGAAGCTTATGTGAACGGTAATACAGAGCATCGCCTGCCGCATGTCTGCAATATCTCTTTCAAATACGTGGAAGGTGAAGGCCTGATGATGGGCTTCAATAAAGATATAGCTGTGTCGAGCGGTTCGGCTTGTACTTCAGCTTCACTGGAGCCATCCTATGTATTGAAGGCACTGGGCCTGGGCGATGACTTGGCACACAGCTCGCTGCGTTTCGGCCTCGGTCGTTATACAATTGAAGCAGAAATAGACTTTACCATAAACGCTATCAAAACAACGGTTTTAAAACTGCGTGAAATGAGTCCGCTCTGGGAAATGTTCAAGGAAGGTATAGACCTGAACAGCATTGAGTGGGCGCACCATTAATAAATGTGCTGATGTGGAAATGTGAGAATGTGAAAATGATTCAGTTCTACAAAAGCGAAAAAAGCAAATAGGGAATGCGTAAAAGCAAATTTTCACATTTCCATATTTACACATTATCAAATTAGAAATCATGGCATACTCAGAAAAAGTAATTGACCACTACAGCAATCCTAAGAACGTAGGTACGCTGGATAAAGCTAAACAGAACGTCGGTACGGGCCTCGTAGGCGCACCTGAGTGCGGCGACGTAATGCGTCTGCAGATAGAGGTAGACGAAACAAGCGGCGTGATAAAGG
>DASPNB010000585.1:0-5504 GCA_035626755.1 Flavipsychrobacter sp. | reverse complement strand
CCTGTCTTATTTCCGGGTATGTCTTCGAAAGGTTGTCCAACACAGTCATGGAAAAGCAGCGCACCGCAATTGCTTCCGCAGGATTGGCCAAAAAATCAAAACAAGAGTTCATTACTTCCCCTTGCAACTGCTCAGGAATTTCTATGTCCTGCAATACGCGGACAATGTGCCTTTTCAGAGCGATATGCTGACCCTTTTCATGCATTTTAGGGATAAGCTGTTCCAGGTAAGGTATTACCAATTCCGGATGTGTCTCATGCACCACGTTCATTATCCATGAAGCCCGTTGCACCACCACATACTCGCCGTTCAGGACTAAATCCATCAGCTCAGCAAAACGCTTTTTATCATCACCTATCCAGGCCGCTACCTTAGCAGCCCTCTCTTTCGACTGGCCTTTTAATATCTCTTCAAGAAGCTTCATTTTCTATTGTCAAAACAAATATAAGACCATACATATTCACCTACTATAAATGTGGATTTCTCCCTAAAAAACAATTTTTAAATCCTGCCAAGGCTGGTTACATTCGCAATCCTTAACAGCAACAACGACATGGAATTTGCAGCGAGTGTAGCCTCTAAGCTAAGTTTACGACCACAGGATGTTTCAGCCGTTCTCCAACTACTGGAAGAGGGCGCTACCATCCCCTTTATAGCACGATACAGGAAAGACAAAACCGGCGCCCTCGACGAGGTGCAGATACAAAACATTCAAGACGAAGCTAAGTTTCAGAAAGAGTTCTCTGAACGCAAAGCCTTTATTGAAAAGACGATCACCGAGCAGGGCAAAATGACCGAAGCTCTGCAGGGAAAAATAAATAAAGCCGTTACCATTGCCGAACTGGAAGACATCTACCTTCCTTACAAACCGAAACGAAAAACCAAAGCACAAACAGCCCGCGAGAATGGACTGGAGCCGCTGGCGACATTGTTACTGGAGCAAGGCAGTATAGACCCTGCAACGGAAGCTGCAGCATTCATAACGGAAAATGTCAAGTCAGCAGATGACGCACTCCAGGGAGCCCGCGACATTATAGCTGAAATTGTGAATGAAGACGCACAGGTACGGGCTAAGATGCGTAAGCTTTTTGAAGATAGCGGTACAGTACAAAGCAAAGTGCTGGCCGACAAAGAAGCTGAAGGTGCTAAGTACAAAGACTATTTCGATTTTTCAGAACCTATATCTAAAATACCTTCCCACCGCATACTGGCAGTAATGCGCGGATTTATGGAGGGCGTATTACGCATGGTGATCGCACCAATGGAAGAAGATGCATTGGCCGGCATTGAAAAGCTGTATGTAAAAGCCAACAACCTGGCAGGCGAACAGGTAAAGAAAGCAGTAAAAGATTCTTACCGTCGTCTGCTCCAGCCCAGCCTGGAATCAGAGTTCCGCATGGCGCTGAAAACCAAGGGAGACGAAGAGGCCATCAACGTATTTGCCGAGAACCTTCGCCAGCTGCTTTTAAGTTCACCCTTGGGCAGCAAGCGCATATTAGCCCTTGACCCCGGATACAGAACAGGCTGCAAGGTTGTTTGCCTGGATGAAAAAGGAGAACTGAAAGAGACCGGCCTGATATACATACACGAGCCTAACAGGCTGTATGACGCAGAGCAAAAGATACGAGCCTATGTAAAGCAACACGACATACAAACCATAGCCATCGGCGATGGTACTGCGGGTCGTGAGACAGAGCAGTTCATTAAGAAGCTTAACCTGGGCTTACCTGTCTTCCTGGTAAATGAAGACGGTGCTTCCGTTTATTCAGCCTCTGAAATAGCCCGTAACGAATTCCCTGATCAAGATGTCACAGTTCGCGGTGCAGTGAGTATTGGCCGCAGGCTGATGGATCCGCTGGCTGAACTGGTTAAGATTGACCCTAAAAGCATCGGCGTCGGCCAGTACCAGCACGATGTGAACCAAATAAGGCTGAAAGAACGCCTCGACCAAACAGTGGTTAGCTGTGTGAACGCCGTTGGTGTGAACCTGAACACAGCAAGCAAGCACCTGCTTAGCTATGTGAGCGGCATCGGTCCTTCTATAGCGGATAACATTGTCAAATACCGCAACGAGATCGGCCGTTTTGAAGACCGCAAACAGCTATTGAAAGTGCCGCGCCTCGGCGGCAAGGCCTTTGAACAATGTGCCGGCTTCCTTCGCATCAAAGACGGCTCCAACCCTCTTGACTCTAGCGCTGTGCATCCGGAGGCCTACGAGGTAGTATCAAAAATGGCCGCCGACATGGGCACCGATATCAAAAGCCTGATAGGCAATGAGAAAGCGGTAAATGAACTGGATCCTAAAAAGTACATTTCAGAAACCATAGGTGTGCATACAGTCCGCGATATAATGAATGAACTGAAAAAACCAGGACTCGATCCCCGTTCTGAAGTCCAGCAATTTGAGTTCGCCAATATCTATAGCATTGACGATGTCACCCCGGGCATGATCGTTCCGGGTATAGTTACTAATCTAACCCGCTTCGGCGCTTTCGTTGATATCGGTGTAAAACAGGATGGCCTCGTGCACGTTTCTGAGATATCTCATACTTACATCACGGACCCTGGTGAAGCCCTGAAACTAAACGACAAAGTAAATGTAAAGGTGCTGGAGGTTGATATTCCACGCAAACGTATATCTCTTTCAATCAAACAGACTATGGAAGCCCCTGCCAGGCGTGAACGTCCGCAGGGCAAAAGCAGCTTCAACAGGAACGAACGGAACCAGCCGCAAAAAGAAGTGACGATGGACGATGCGCTCAGCCTTCTAAAAAAGAAATTCGGCAAATAGCAAAAAGCCTCACTCCCCGATGAGGTTTTTTATTTGGTCTAAGAATAATTTTCTGCCGATCATTTTTGCACCTAGGCTTTCCAGGTGTTCTGTATACACCTGGCAGTCTATCAGCTCCACGCCTTCTTCCATTAATTGCTGTACGTATTTTATGAAGGCATATTTGCTTGCATTGCTTTCATGGCTGAACATACTCTCGCCAAAGAACACCCTTCCCAACCGCATCCCATACAGGCCACCTACCAGTTTGCCATCCTTCCATGCCTCCGCGCTGTGCGCATAGCCCAGCTCATGCATCCTCATATAGGCGTTCTGCACCTCTGTTGTTATCCAGGTGCCATCTTGTCCGGGTCTTTCCTTTTGCCGGCAATTAGCGATCACTTGTCCAAAATCGCTATTCACTCTAAATTGAAAGACATTTCTTTTTAGCAATGCCTGCATACTCTTACTCACCTTCAATTCTTCCGGGTAAAGGACAAAGCGCGGATCAGGGCACCACCACATCGGCATATCCCCGCTGAACCAGGGAAATATGCCTGCTTTATATGCCACCAATAGCCGCTCAGAGCTAAGATCACCACCTACGGCCAGCATACCCTCCTCGTCTGCTGCCTCGGCAGGGGGAAACCACATTCGTTCGTCCAGCAGGTAGATCATTTATAATACTGCAAATTACTATTTAAGCCGCTGGTATTGCAGGAGGGCTGAGTTTTAAGTATATTTGATGTGCAATTACTTTCAATATGAGAAAAGCTATTCTTGCCCTCTGCCTCATCGGCCTTATCAGCTCCTGCAAAAAAAAGGAATATACCTGCTATTGCGAAGACATACAGAATAACGTAGTTTTTAAGAAAACCCTCAGCGATCTTAACTATTCCGAGTTCCAGACCTACTGTGCCGATGCCGAAAGAGCCAACCACCAGGTATCTAACACTGTAACCTGCACCGTACTGGATAAAGAACCGGAGGAAGTAGAAGAAAAGAAATAAACACACTTGCTTATATCGCAAAAGCCTCCTGACGGAGGCTTTATTATGCTCTTATTTGTCTTTCTTCTTAGTAAGGAGAACAACTATAGCCACAACGGCTGCAACGGCTAAAATGAGGTATAAAAAGTATAACACGCCGCAAAGCTACGGCAAGAAAACTATTATAGCTCTTCCAGCATCATTTCCTTTATATACTTTACCGGGGCACTACCATAACTCAGGAATTTCTCGTGAAACTTCCTGAGATCAAATTTCTCTCCCTGCCGTTCCATTACCTCAGCGCGCAGATCGCATATTTCGGTAAAGCCCGTAAAATAAGAGCACAGCTGCACCTGTGTAAGTGTAGCTCTCCGCCATTTGCCTTCTGCTTCTGCATTCTGTTGAAAGGCCTCTTTCGTAAGCAGGTCCAGCGCATCCTCTTTACTCATGTTCTTTACATGCACGTTGTAGTCAAGTATAGTATTGCAGGTACTGCGCAGGTTCCATTTATAGTACATCAGCCACATCTCAGCTTCATTGTTGCCGTAGCCATTCTCCAGCATCATCAGTTCCGTATATACAGCCCAGCCTTCTACCATAGTGCCATTGCCGAATATCGCTTTAATGATGCTGGGTGATTGATTGCTGTATATCAGCTGGGTATAGTGTCCCGGAATTGCTTCGTGTATGTTGAGTATCTGGAGCGTATAATGATTGTACTCTCGCAAATAGCTTTCCGCCCTTCCAGGCTCCCAGCCTGCGAGGCTCCCAACATTGTAATATGTGTTCCCTCCTTTGTCGTAAGGGCCGGGAGCAGTGATAGAAGCACCCGCCACGCCAGCCATATAGGCAGGTTCCTTGCGGACAACCAGCGGCTTTTCAGGATCGAGGTAGATGAGATTTTTTTCATTGATGAACTTTACCAGCACCGGTATCTGCTGCTCTATCGATGCCTGGAAATTTTCCGGCGTGGTGTGCATGATCGATATCTTATCTATCACATCTTTGATCAATTGCAATTTACTGGTTGGCCTGTCGGCCTTGCCCATATACTTGCCCCATAGGGTGTCAGCCAGCTCATACATATTATCATGAAGCTCCCGCTTGCGTTCAAGTGCCTTCTCGTATACCTGTTCAGCAGTGTAGCCCGACTGTATATCGTATTTAAACTTCTGGCGGTACAGGTCGCCTCCTATGCGGAAACTACGAGGATTATCATTCTTCAGCTCCTGCAGCCATTTAGCATAGTCTTTCATAGCTGTTGCAGCCGCTGTAGCTCTTTCACTTATTTGCTTCTTCTCCTCCTCCGGCAGCCCGCTTTTTGCCAGGGCGTCAACCAGGTCTACCTCAAATACGGAAGCTCCTCCGGTATTTTGTTCTATGGCCAGGGCGGTATGTTCCTTTGTGGGATTTTTTATGCTTGCCAAGGCTGCACGATAGTAAGCGGGCACAGCTGCCAGCTTGCGATAAACATTCCTCAGGCGGTTATCGAGTGAATCGTAAGTACCGTTCAACATCTCGGCAAAGGTTTCGGAGACATTGTATTGCGAAGGATTCCATTCCCACGAACGGAATTCATTAATAGACCATATACTGCCTTCCAGTTGATTCTTGATGATCAGGTAGTCCGTCCTGTTATTATCCGATAATTCATCCGGCTTATAGGCATTCAGAGAGTCAAGTTGTGCTTTGCAAAAATTCAGTTCATTCTCCCTGGCGGCAGCATCTGGCACTATAAGTAGGCT
>DASPNB010000584.1:0-2486 GCA_035626755.1 Flavipsychrobacter sp. | reverse complement strand
GGAATATACACGACAGACATTCAACCTGGTGAATTTGACAAATACACTATTGTCAGTGCTTTGGGACAACCCGTTTGTAGTGGGCCCATAGCGTCTGATAAAATTAAGTTTCGATTTAACGTAGATCGGCTGCCATCAGGGGCTTACATTTTAATGCTTTCAAATAAAGAGCACAGCAAATGGAATAAGTTTTTGGTTGAGCGCTAAACTACGTCTATCACATCTATCGGGGTTTAACGAAAAACGTGCCCCGGCCGCCTTATTTTTGTCCCATACAAACTTAGCTGCCCTTGCAGCGGTAATGCTGGCTCCAGCCTGCAAAAAGAAGAATAATTACTTTAGGGGAAATAATATCATCCAGTACTTCGAGTAGGATGTGAATACGATCGTTTCAACGCATGATCTTATCCGGCCTAACAATATTCCTTACGCCATTACCTACCAGGCGTTCGACCGGCTCAATCCTTTCAGGGATAAGAACTTGGTAAAGACTTTGAGTGTTTCGGGCAGTGTCAACGTTGATGTAACATATACCTACGAATTTGATAGCAAAGGTCGCGTCACCAAGCAGCGTTTATCTGCTGTGCAGGGCTCCACCACCACTTTAGACTCGCTGGTATTCACCTATCGCTGCATCAACTGACCCCGTCACTGCGAGCCGCAAAACATCCCGGAGTTTAGGTTTCATTCCTGGGTTGACGCGGCGTGGCAGTCTCACGTAACGTTCTTGCGGTCTTATAGGGAATTGGTTAACCCCTTCTCGGCCCGGTCTCTCGATAGACGACTCGGCGGCATTAAGGCGAGAAAGCTGCGATCCCAATTTGAAGCCTATCGCACTGTCAGCCACAGCCCTGCTTCGCCTGCCGTAGTCCCGACAAATGTTGCGACGAAGGAGGGTTGAAGGCTTGTTGAGGTGTGTGGTAATGCTGACCAAAGCCACACCGCCAACCAAAACTTGTCCACGATCGCTCACCCAAAACAAACCTTCCGTATCTTTACATCTACGGGGGCAACCCCTCAGTTCTTTTCACCACCAGACAATAAACCTTTATCCACCTAAAATGGACTTGAGTTTACCTATAGTAGAAGTATAGTTCCCATATAGTGGAACTATGGTTAACCTATAGTGCACCTATAGTTAACCTATAATCAACCTATAATGGTAGTATAACCCCCGAAACCCGCACCAATACTGGTTCTTTACCTCGGCATTTCACTTTTTCACGCAGTTTTTCTTCTTTCCGCCCCTCATTCCTTTAATTTTGCGGCTATGAACAACATAGTCAACCTCGCCATACAGGTCTTGCCCCTTTATAAAGAACAGGAAGAAGGCATACGCATCATCGACAGGGCCATAGAGTGCATCCGTGAATCCGGGCTCACGTTCGTCGTTTGTCCCTTTGAGACAGTTGTAGAAGGAGAGTATAATGTGGTTATGAAATTGGTTCGCGACATTCACGACGTTTGCTATGCTGCCGGTGCCACCTCTCTCATTATGAATATGAAACTCCAGAGCAGCCTCATGGCCGTAGCCATAGACGATAAGATAGGCAAGTACCGCTAATACATTATCTTCGCGCCATTAAGTACCGACTATCAAGCATCAAGTATCAAGCATCGAGTATCCAGTATATGAATCGCAGCGAATTAGTCTCCATCATCCGTAAGAAAAGATCGGTCCTCTGCGTAGGGCTCGATACCGACCTGGGCAAGATACCTAAGCACCTGTTGAATGAGCCCGACCCCGCCCTGGCATTCAATAAGGCGATCATCGACGTTACAAAGGATTATGCGGTTTGCTATAAGATCAACACAGCCTTCTACGAGGCACAGGGTATAGAGGGCTGGAAAACCATGCAGCAGACCCTGCAGTACATCCCAAAGGACATTTTCACCATCGCCGATGCCAAGCGCGGCGACATAGGCAATACCTCCGAGCAATATGCTAAGACCTTTTTCCATACCTATCCCTTTGATAGCATTACGGTTGCTCCTTACATGGGCCGCGACAGTGTAGAGCCCTTCCTGAAGTTCGAGAACAAATGGGCTATCGTTCTCGGTCTCACCTCAAATGCTGGCAGCGCAGATTTCGAACTGCAGCAATGTGGCGATGAACTCCTCTATGAAAAAGTGCTCAAAACAGTATCAGGCTGGGGTAATCCTCAGAACCTGATGTTTGTAATAGGTGCTACCCGAAAAGAGCAATTAAAGCATGTACGCGACATGTTGCCGGAGCATTTTTTCCTCATCCCCGGCGTGGGCGCCCAGGGTGGAGACGTACCTACCGTTTGCGAGAATACCCTTAACAAGGACGCTGGCATCCTTATCAATGTTTCCCGGGCAGTGATCTATGCATCTTCCGGCGAGGACTTCGCAGAGGCGGCACACAACGCAGCACAAGAGTACCAGCGGCAAATGGCTGTGTATATCTAGCCTCCTTTTTATCCACATAAAGACTGTTGGATTGACAGCATCATGGTTATTTT
>DASPNB010000583.1:0-3730 GCA_035626755.1 Flavipsychrobacter sp. | reverse complement strand
TGAGACTCCTGGCGCAGGAAGGACTTTGGACTATTACCGAAGCTGTCTTCCACCCGGCCAGTGTGCAGTTCATAGCCGACAGGCACGAAATCGATAACATAGTCTCCACTTATCCAAAGCTGGGTGTGATCATCACTACCCTGCTGCGCATGTATAGCACCATTTTCCATTATCCTACCGGTATCAGCGTCATTGCAGTCGCTCAAAGACTGCGGATGGATAAAACTGATGTAGAGGCTTTGCTGCAGCAATTGCACGGAATGGAAATGTTAGAGTACAACAAACCAAAAGACGGACCGCAATTATACTTCCACCATCTTCGCGTGGACAGTCGCCACCTGCTTATCGACATGCAGCGCATCGGCATTTTAAAGCAAAAGCACATCGCCCGCACGGAGGCCATGATCGCTTACCTCCAAAACGAAACCCAATGCCGCGAAAAAATGTTGCTCTCCTACTTTGGAGAAGACAAAACAGCCGACTGTGGCCACTGCGATGTATGCAGCAAAAAAAGCTCCGTTAAAACGAATAATAATGAACTGGCCAACCTACTCTACCGGCACATTCGTGAAGCGAAAAGCATTCATATAAAAGACCTGCAAAAACAATATGATACCCCTCTTCACGACCACATTGCCGCCCTCCTGCGCAAAATGCTGGAGGCGGATATGATAGAATGGCGGCAGAACGGCCTCCTGAGTAGCAAGTAGACATTATTTCCGTTACTTTTGACAAGTTCATGGATAAAATAAAATTCGCCATAGTCGGTTTCGGCAATATCGGCCGTCGTCATGCAGAACATATATTGAACAATCCCGCTGCCGAACTGGTAGCGGTTTGTGATATAAAAGCGGAGCTCGAAAAAAAGGCTCCTGACACTGTTAGCTTCTATTCTACTATTGCTGAAATGTTGGAAGCATCAGAAGTGGATGTCCTCTGTGTGTGCACGCCCAACTTCCTCCACGAGCCTCATACTATTCTCGGCCTCGAAGCAGGCTGTCATGTAGTGGTGGAAAAACCTATGGCTATCAGCGTGGAGCAATGCGACAACATGATCGCCGCTTCGCAAAAGACGGGCAAACTGATCTTCTCTGTAAAGCAGAACCGCTACAACCCACCCGTACAGGCAGTAAAAGAGCTTTTAGACAAAAACGAGCTCGGCAAAATATACATGGTGCAGGTCAACTGCTTCTGGAACCGCGGCGACGCCTACTATTCAGAAAGCGACTGGCGTGGCAGAAAAGAGCAGGATGGCGGTTGCCTCTTCACACAGTTCAGCCATTTTGTGGACATATTATATTATCTCAACGGAGGCATCATAGATGCCGAAGGCTGGATACACAACTATGCTCACCCACACAACACTGAATTTGAAGATACAGGCAGCTTCGTAATGAAGGCGGAGAACTATGCGATCATCAATTTCAACTTCACCACTTGCTCTTACGACAAGAATATGGAGGGCTCTATTACCATCTTTGCCGAAAAAGGAACAATAAAGATCGGTGGACAATACCTCAATACCCTGGAGTACCAGCACATCAAAGACATTGCCCTGCCCCATATCAATATCACAGCCAAGGCCAACGACTATGGCCTCTACCAGGGTTCTATGAGCAATCACGACAAGATGATACAAAATGTAATAGACGTGCTGCATCACAATGTCAGGATCATGGCTAGCGCCGCTGAGGGACGCGAGGTAGTCAATATCATAGAGCTGATGTACACCAATGCAACCCTGATATAATTATAGCGTCAGCACGCGTCACAAGAAACAGAAGACTATGCTTACAGCAGGAAAATACTATACATTAAAAGTGGTGAAGAAAGTAGACTTCGGGGTCTACCTCGATGGAGATGGCGACGAAATACTACTGCCGAAACGCTATGTACCCGCCGGACTTGATGTGGATGACGAGATCGAAGTCTTTGTTTACCACGATTCGGAAAACCGGCTCATCGCTACTACAGATAAGCCAGTTGCTACCGTTGGCGAGTTCGCACTCATGCAGGTTGTTAGCATCACCGAGCATGGTGCCTTCCTTAAATGGGGTATCATGAAGGATGTATTCCTTCCCCTCTCACAGCAGCGCTCGCGCATATACGAAGGTGAGTCCTACCTGGTATATCTCTACATCGATGAACAAACCGGCCGCGTCACAGCTACCGAAAAGTTCTCCCAGTTCCTAGATAACGAAGTACTTACTGTTTCAGAAAATGAGCCTGTTGACCTGCTTATATATCGTAAAACGGAATTGGGTTATGAGGTAGTCATCAACAACAAACACATCGGCCTGCTTTACTTCAATGAGGTCTTTCGGGAATTGGAACCAGGTGATCGCGAGAAAGGTTATGTAAAGACAATAAGGGAGGACAACAAGATAGACGTTGCTCTCGGTAAAAAGGGTTATCAAAGAATTGCCGGCGAGGAAGGTAAGATACTCGACCTCCTCCATGAAAATAACGGCTATCTCCCCTATCACGACAAGTCAGACCCCGAAGAGATTTACGAATTCTTCGGCATGAGCAAGAAAGCCTTTAAAATGGCTGTGGGAGCCCTTTACAGGCAAAAAAGAATAGAACTCACCAAGACAGGAATAAAACTCATTGAATAGCGTTAGTACGCGTCAAAAAAAGGAGAATAAGCAAAAAGCTTATTCTCCTTTAATATTTAAACAAACCAGGTTAACCCTTGAAATCCTAAGAATCCTGGTTCAAATTAGTCTACAACCACTTTCTCACTAATTGTTCCTTCTGCGGTCTGCACCAGCACAGCATATACCCCAGTCGGCAATGCAGCAACATTAATTCCTATTTCATTTACACCTGTCTTCAGCATCTGCTGTGTGCTGTATACTTCCTTACCCGTTACATCTACAATGCTCACGGTTGCTTCAGCATTGCGGCCGTAGGTTACTTGTACGGTTATTTTGTCCTTCGCAGGGTTCGGATAAACTACCATGCCCTTACTTGAGAAGAGTTCAGCCACACCAAGGTTATTATCCACTACCACAGAGTCCGCACCTATAGCACCAAGGCTCAGGTTATAATACCCTCCCGAACCCGTCATTTCAGGTTTCACCGCACGTGCCTGGTAGAAATAAGTACCGCTTGGCACACCATGATCACTGAAATCATGACTCGTAAGCAGCGGCGATACTAACTGGTAGTACCCATATCTCGATGTAGAGCGGTATACATAATAGCCTATTACAGAGGTGTCGGGCGATTGCACCCAGTTGATGAACGTGCTTGTATCATCCACTTGCGCTGCAGTGAGGTTTTTTGGCGGCTTTATATAGTCTGTGCGCAGGCTTGGGTCTCCCATCAGGCCTATATGCACATAGCGCGTGCCGAAATTACCCGGCGAGTAAAGTGTGTTGTTGTTTTGGGTCAGCTTTGCTGAATAACCTATGTGCTCACCCAGCGCCATATGATGTATGAACCAGTTGGGCCTGCCCGCCCAGAACGTAGCAAGTGCCGGAACATCCGAGCACAATGGAGCTTTCAGGAAGTTATTCTGAGAATCCCAGTCGCCGAAATAGCTGCCGAACAATCCCACAAAAATCGCGTCGGCACCATTTCCGGTAAAGTCAGTACTGGTACCTACACCGGCCGCACTAGTATAAGAACCCGCACCGCAGCCATAGGCAAAAAGGAACGATGAATCATCCAATGAGTTAACGAGGTCTATCTGGTATACCTTATCGGGACCTACCATACCCGG
>DASPNB010000582.1:0-4117 GCA_035626755.1 Flavipsychrobacter sp. | reverse complement strand
GCTGCTTCCGGAAAATGTTCAAATAGAAGGAACGAAATGACGAAAGAAGAAAAACTGTATCACGAGGCTGCACAAAAGAACAAAAGTGCTGAAGAAAGCCAGATGTTCGGCAAGCCATGCTATAAAATAAACGGCAAAGCCTTTGTCTGCTTCTTTGAGAACTGCATGGTCTTCAAACTCAAAGGCGATGCACATATCGACGCCCTTGACATGAAAGGCGTCAAACTCTTCGACCCCTCCGGCAAAGGCCGCGCTATGAAAGAATGGGTACAGGTACCGGGCAGCTTAGGCAAAGAATGGGCACGCCTGGCCAAATCAGCTTACGATTACGTAAAAGCAGGTAAATAATATTTATAAGGAAAGCCCCTCAAAACTGAGGGGCTTTCCATTTCTTATTGTTTCAGCAGTTTTATCGGTCTGCCCTCATCTATACTTAGGAGATACACTCCTGCTGCAATGTCCTGCAGTGATACTACCGTTTTATTACCGTTGATCTTGCCCGTCAGCACTACCCTGCCCAATTGATCTGTGATCTTATACGACCCCTTCGATACCGCGCTTTCTATATACACCTCGGTCTTGGCCGGGTTAGGATATACATTGAATTCGGTTGATGCCGGCAGGTTATTGACACCCGCAGGTATCACATTAGTACAAACCGAAGTATCAGAGCAACCCTGGTAACTCACTATCACCGCATAGCTGCCACTCGCCGTCGGTGTATAGGCCTGTGCTGTCGCACCGGCTATCGGTGCATTATTGGAGCAATTTATCCACTGGTACGTTCCATTGCCTTGCGCTGATGTTATAGTTCCACCTGCAAGTGTTGTGGTCAGGTTCACGCCTGTGCCTATAGTCAGGTTCAATGTTACAAAACTATCGCACCCTCCTTGTGAGGTAAGTGTGTCAATATACACACCACTGCTTGTATAAGTGGTTGAATTGAATGTATAAGTCATACACGCAGTCTGGCTGAAGTTGGAACCCAGCACCTGCGGATTAGGTATAGTAACCGACTGTGTATCTGTATTGTTGCTTTGATCAGTTACAGTTACGGTATATGTTCCTGCACACAGGCCCGACCATACAGCGGTCGAAGGACCACCATCCCATGAATAAGTATATGGTCCGTTACCACCTACAGCAGAAGCTGTAGCTACGCCATTGCAACCGTTATTACAGCTGATTGGCGTATATGTAGCCTGCGCGGTTAGGCTGGTAATAAGTCCGCAGCAATTACCCCCTGCTGATATCAGTTGTGTCCCTGTCCAGCAGCCATACTGCAGTTTGTGGAAGCGCAAAGAGCTCCCGGTATAGTTATCCAAAAAATAATCCTCTACCTGGTCAGGCGTATTACAGCCCCCCTGGTTTGTTGTATTACTGCAATTGGAGTTACAGATAATAGAACTGTATCCATAGTTGTTGGAAAGCGTCACCGGTGGCGCAATCACTATCACATTATTGCTGCTGCCGCTGGTAATGGAGGTAGGAGTCGTAAACCCACAGTGATTATTGGTGGCATCATAGCCTGCATATCTCACGTCCGTCACGTTTGACGCATAAGTACCTGTCACTACTATCTGAACGGTTTCGTAGGTTACCACCCCTATTATCAGGTTCGGAATATTCACATCCACATCAATAGTCAGATTGCCCCCATCATAGTTAGAATAGATCACCAGGTTGCCATTCGGATCGCAGAATGTCTGCGCCTTTAACAGGGTTACTGAAAAAAGAGGAAGAAGTAAAGCGAGTAAGTACTTTTTCATAGACTATATTTTAGTGTGAAGGAATATTCCGGCCGTGTGCGTATCTAATATACTAAATTCATCGCTTCTCTCAAAGGCTACAATAAAAAAAGCTCCTCGTATGGGAGCCTTTATTGAAATGGGTGCTTTATCCGTTGACCCTGAAGGCCTGAAAAATCTTAGAGTTGAGTTGCTGTGTAAACAACGTTGGCACTGTAGATACCGCTTGGCAGCAACAGGCCGGGTATACATTTATAAGCTACTGAGAATGTTTGGTTGTCCCCATTGTTTCCGTTAGTGATAATATTTTGATTGCTGGTGGTAATATTTGCAAATGTTGTAGTACTGAAAGGAGAAGCAACACTACCGCCTGTGCCATTTGCAGTCACCTTAGCCTGCCACAGGTTAGTAGGCAATAAATTAATATTGATATTGCCAAGACCAACATACAGGAATGAGCTCGCATCCACTTTTACAGCTACATTAAAGTCCAGGTTAGACTGAACCTTAAGTTGCTGGGCGGTGGAAGTAATACCGGTCAGGAAGTCTGTAAGGCTGCTGAATGAAAGACTCACGGTGTTACCAGTTGTAGTACCTGTGCCGGTAAAAGTGATGGCAATAGCGTTTGATAAACTAAGGCTTGTGCTCTGGCTGGCTGATGCGCTGGCATTTTGTGCGTTTGCTGCCAACGAAAGACCCAGGAAAACTGCGAAAATTAATAACAATGATTTCATCTCTATATGTTGTTGCGTTTGCGTTTATTCCCTCTCTCTGAAACAAAGATGCGTTCCCGGAGGGCCCATTTCCAATTTTCCGGCCCTGCTTAACTCCACGTTTCAAAGCGCATAACAAACAAATAACGAAACACGGGCAAACAGCGACCTATACATATGAAAATCAACCACTTAGAACTAACTGGCAAAAGCCGTCTCCAATTCGCATATCAGCAATCCCCAAAAGCGCCAATACTTAAAAATCCCTAAAACTCGCCCGCATCGGTCGGGTTAAAGTATATTGCCATCCTTAAAAAGAAACTATCATGATACAGAAAAACGCGATTAGCTGGGTAGAAATCCCCGCTGCCGACCTGGACAGGGCTCAGAAGTTCTACGAAACGATACTGAACATCCAATTGATACCGATGGATTTTCCAAACCTTAAAATGCGCATGTTCCCCCTCGAGGACCAACTGGGTGTTGGTGGCGCTCTCTGCGACAGCGGAGGCTTCCACAAACCATCTGAAAGTGATGGCCCCCTGGTATACCTGAATGCAAATCCTGACGTTCAGAATGTATTAAATAAAGTAGAAGCTGCAGGCGGCTCCATACTTGTTCCAAAAACTGAGATCAGTCCTGACTATGGTCATATGGCTGTGATAAAGGACACTGAAGGGAACAGGATAGCCTTCCACTCTGTGCCTCAGCAATAATAAGTTACTGCATAAAAGTCCCCGCACGGCGGGGCTTTTTTCATTTAAAGTTTTACGCCTCACCTGGTATATCATCATGGGAGCCATATTTAGCTCTCATGCCGCGCCCGGTGACTGGATACCCAAACAGAGGTCCAAACGGATTCCAATCGAACACTGCTGCAATCAGCACAACAGTTCCGGTACCTATCAGCCACAGTCCCCACTCATCGTAGTAATTATAGCCAAACGCGATAATTGCAAAGCCCAGTATCGCTCTCAACCACCTGCCGGCATTGCTTGCCATAAATCTGAAATAGCTCTTCATACTCTTTTTTGTCACAAAGCGCAGGAAAACTATACCAAAAGCACATTTTACAAGGCGAAAGCACTGAACATTAACAGCTTATGAAGCCGGCAAATAAAAAGGTGAAAAACTACACTGTTTTCTCGCTTTTCTCCCCTGCTTTTTTATTAAATTTAGGATAGGAAATCGCCACGGGGAATGCAGCTCATTTTTCGACAGGTATAAGTTCTATCAATTACGGTTCAGACGGCTTTAAAAAGAGCAGCAGGCTTCGTAGCATTATTGTTAATGCTTGCTAAACTTTTTTTGTTATGCCGGACACATTTGACACCGCTCACGTAAAAAACATTGTACTGCTGGGACACTCCGGCAGTGGTAAAACGACACTGGCCGAAGCCATGCTCTTCGAAGCAGGCCTCATTCACCGCCGCGGAAGCATCGAAGAAAAGAACACTGTATCTGACTACACCGACCTCGAAAAAGAAAGAGGTAATTCCATCTTCTCAAAATTATTACACACTCACTGGAAAGGCTACAAAATTAATATCCTCGATACTCCGGGATATGATGACTTCTCAGGCGAGGTGATCAGCGCATTACGTGTCGCCGATACCGGTGTTATGCTGCTCAACGCGGGCATGGGCGTTGAAGTAG
>DASPNB010000581.1:0-7111 GCA_035626755.1 Flavipsychrobacter sp. | reverse complement strand
CATATAGGTTCGCATATCTTAAAATTAAGGAAATAAATAATAGCTAATAGCAGCAAAACTTTTCCCCTACCTTAGCCCCGGCAATCCCAAAATCAGGGCAATCCCGGTTCAGACAAACACTCGTGATAAGCTTAGACATCTCCACCATAAAACTCCAACTAAAGACCGAAGGCCCCAAAACCCTCGTCTTCGACCCCATACGCAAGCGTTGGCTCATCCTCACACCCGAAGAGCATGTGCGCCAATACATCATACAGGTGTTGCTCACGGAAATGAACTACCCCTCTGCCCTATTCTCTGTTGAAAAACAGATCACCGTTGGCAGCATGACCAAACGTTTCGATGTCGTCGTCTATAACCGCCACCACAAGCCCTGGATGCTGGTAGAATGTAAAGCTCCGGAAATAGAGATTAGTGAAAAAACATTATTGCAATTACTCAATTACCAGCGCACTACCCAGTGCCGCTATTGGCTGCTCACCAATGGCCACCAGACCTTGTGCGCAGACGCGTGCAATATCGCAGAAATAAAATGGTTGGATGCACTACCTCCCTATGATCTTTAGGTAGCTTTTATCTGAAAGTATCTGCAAGGCTCTCTGTACCTCGTCATCATCCTGCGCCAGCACCTGGTAGTAGCCGTTGCCTTTAAACATATACCTTGCAAACTGCGCCTTCATATGCAGGCGGAATAGTTGGTTGTTAACCGGCGTCTTCAGCACGGTCTCCGCATCTTTCCGCTCACTCACGGGTAGTGATCGCAGGTACATAGCTATTACTGTATCCTCTCCCCTGAAGCGCATTTCAAAATCACTAAGCGAACGGTACCTCAGTGAATCCCTGTTGCGCAGGTAGTAGTCCCACATTATGTTGCTCAGCGCATCACTGGTCAGCATACTCAGTACGGGAATTGCTATCCTGGTAGTGTCATAGGGTATATATACATCGGGCTTTATACCGCCGCCACCATACACCACTCTTTTGTTCGCAGTATAGTAAGGTATAGTATCACCTATTGCCAATGTATCAAAACCCATCAACTCTCCCGTCTGGAAGCGGTGATAGTAGTCTTCAGTGTAGGCCGATTTACCCTTTGCATAAGTCCTCTGTATACATCTGCCCGATGGTGTATAGTATTTAGCTATTGTCAGCCTGAGCGCTGCGCCGTCTCCCAGGTCGTATTGCTCCTGCACCAGCCCTTTGCCAAATGTCCTTCTGCCCACTATCACACCCCTGTCCCAGTCCTGCACTGCTCCTGCCAATATCTCGCTCGCCGAGGCCGAATTTTCATCCACCAGCACCACCAGCCGGCCGTTTTCAAATCCGTTTTTATCACCTGCCTTATATTCTGTTTTGTATGATCGCTTACCCTGCGTATACACCAGCAGCTTCCGACCTGATATCAGTTCATCCGCAATCAGTGTAGCCGCATCCAGGTAGCCCCCGGGGTTATCCCGCAGGTCCAGTATCAGGTCCTCCATGTTCTGCCGCTTCAGCTTGGTTAGCGCATCCGTGAATTCGTCATAGGTGGTAGCACTAAAGCGGTTTATCTTTATATACCCTGTATTCG
This sequence comes from Flavipsychrobacter sp., assembly GCA_035626755.1. Taxonomy (GTDB): domain Bacteria; phylum Bacteroidota; class Bacteroidia; order Chitinophagales; family Chitinophagaceae; genus MKUN01. The sequence goes on along the minus strand of DASPNB010000581.1, from coordinate 5,541 downwards.
CATCCAGCATTATCCCTGCATCCACGCTCAGTATCGGCACTATATCCCGTTCTATTTCCACTTTTCTTGTCCCGGCTACGAAGGGCTGTTTCAGGGTCAGCATTACCTTAGTATGCTGCTTTCCCTTCAGCATCTTTATTATCTGCCCGCTGCTTATCTTCTTTCCGGCTACTATGCTGTCCCCTACTTTCACCAGCTGGTCGCCTACCTGCACATTTACTCTTTCTGCGGGGCCGCCGGGCATTACCGAGGTCACCTGTATGGTATCTCTCACTATCACAAACTCCACACCTATACCGTAAAAACCTCCTTCCAGGTCTTCATTCACGTTCTCTACCTGGTCGGCCGATATATACACCGTATGCGGATCCAAATGGCTTAGTATCCCGGTCACCGCATCCTGGTATATGCTGTTCAGGTCCACCGTGTCTACATACTTTTCGTTGATAAGATCTATAAGCTGCTCCAGGCGGTCGTTCCGGTAGATGATGGTCTCTATATCTCTTTTGGCGCGCAGGCTGTCGCGCAGCTTGAACCCTATGGTCATCCCTGCGATCATTATGACCGCAAATAGCAAGGGTGTCCATATCTTCAGGCTGTCGTTCTTCCGTTCGTCCATTGTGTGCTGAGCGTGCGCAAATTTAGCGGCATTTTGCTGAACATGTACGCAAATACATAAATATTAAGCCATTAGGGATGGTGTGCAAGCTTGTGCAGGGTGTGTGCATGCTTGTGCAACGTTTGTGCAGGCTTGTGCTGTATGTGTGCAAGCTTGTGCAATGACTATGCAGCGTAGTGCAATCTTGATTTTCCTTTATGTGAGCCAGCAGCAAGGGTTTTGGCCGATAGGGTGCTGGCGGGGAAATAAAGAACATGTGAGCATGGGCAGAAGAAAAAAAACCGCAAGGCTCAAAGTAAAGTTACGAAAAATGAGGGGGGTAAAAAGACAGAAATGAATTTTATGAGGATAACTTTTTTACAAAAATGTTTCAAAAAAATGTGAAGAATGTTTCAAAAATGAACCTAAAAAAGCCTGCATTTTGTGCAGGCTTGAAAATATTAAGTCATTGAGCTATTGAGTCACCGGCTACCGCAAATCTGTAACTTGTGGTAATGTGTCATCGCCCGAAGCTCTTAGCGAAGGAGGGTCGCACCCTTCAGCCGAAAGCGCTCTATCAACACAAAAGGCTGCGACCCAAATCGCAGCCTTTATAATACATTAATACAATGGCTTATTTCACGATCACCAATTTACCCGTAGATATCACACCACGGGTATCGGAGCCGTGGCTAATCTTCCTAATCTAAAGAATCATGGTCAAAACTTTACAAAACTCCTTGCCTCTCTCCCCTTATCTCCATTGAGTTGCAGATAGTACACACCAGCGGGTAAGGTGCTGATGTCAAGACGCGTTTCTTTCTCGTTTAGAAGTGATGATAACACCTGTTGACCTACGCTATTGATAATGTTTACTGAATAGAAAATTCTTTTTTCTTGTGATACCGTTAGTATGTTATTTGCAGGATTAGGATAAATACTTAATTGCTTACTATTAGTAATTCCATTTATTGATACAGGAAATACACTTACTGTCACTGTATCAGTTCTTACAACACCGCATAGTGTCTGCGATACTACATAAGTAGTAGTAGTATCCGGCTGCACCCATATACCTGCACCACTATCTACAACACTGCTGCCTATATACCACCTGCACTCTAGCCCTACCTCCGGGGTACGGCCTACGAAAACGCTATCTCCCTGCACCATCCAGACATCAGGGCCGGCGTGGGCAGGAAGGTTGCTTTCTATTACAGAGACATCGTCTATCAGATGCCAGGACCAATCGATATTGCTGTTGTTAAATCCATTATCTGGCAATTGTATTTTATTTGTGTTGGCAAAACTGTAAAAGTTTCCGATAGTAATAAACTTCTCAGTTCCATTTGAAGTAAACGTCCCTTCAATTTTTACCCAATTTAAGGTGTCACTCAATATTCCAGATGTATTCTCTATCTGCGGTATATAATTGGTTAAGGGTCTATCACAGGAGTCAGAAGCATCAATACTACCGTCATCTAAATATGCTCCGATTTTGTCAATTTCAAATCTGGACAATTCTTCACAAACAACATAAAACGATACGCAATAAGTTTGACCGACAGTAAGATTCGTATATAACCTCCCTTGTAGATAATCACGATGATAATTATATGTCAAGTTAGCTGTATTGACAAAAGTTATTATTTGAGCTAATCCATTTCCTAAATGCGGGTATTGATAAAAACAGCCATTAGCTGGTACAGCAGACATTCCGGCTACAGAACATGTGTGACAGAATTCAGGAATGCACCATCCTGTACCGGAGCTATCCACTCCGCTCCAATTAGTTGCAAAACTAATTTGGTCAAATTGCGTTGGACATTGAGAGTATTGTTCGAATGATGGATTCAAAACATAATTCACCTGCGCTCTTAGTGGAGCGCAGGTGAATATTAATAGCACTATAATTATTAGTCGCATTATAAAACTGTAAACTTAATTGTATAGCAGTTCCCTTTACTGTCGTTCAACTTTAGCAAATAACTTCCAGGTGGTATGTCATTTAACTTTATGGCAGCTTTTTTGTTTCTAAAGTCAAGTTTACCTCCATATATTTTTGCTCCCAACGCATTCCATATTTCAGTTTTCACCGGGGCTTCATCGGCAAGCAACTGGCTGATACTAAAGTTACCATTATTAGGGTTAGGCAGCAAATTATACTGCTGCACGTCTCCTATATTAAGCAGCTCAAAAGGCCGGGTAAAATACTGGTTCGCTGCACGCGAAGATGTGTCATTTTCATTGGTATCGCATTCACTGCTGAATGTCATCATGTCCTCGTGCAGCAGGTTGTAGAGCGTGCGGGCGCTGAATACGGCATAGCCATCATACTGTATGCAGAGGTTGGCCAGCCGCCACATCTGCTTCCTATTACATTTTTACTAAGCTGCGGATTTCTCTGCCTTTATCTCCAGCCTCCTAACCCCCTAAAGGGGGAATTACATTTTTACAAAACTCCTGACTTCCCTTCCTTTATCACCATTGAGCTGAAGATAATACACACCCGCAGGCAATGCACCAATATCGAGTCGTGTCTCCTTCTCGTTGAGCGGGAATGACGATACCTGCTGACCAACGCCATTGATAACACTTACAGAATTGAAAATAACTTTCTCCTGCGATACTGTTAATGTATTATTTGCAGGATTAGGATAGATGCTTAGCTGCCTGCTATTGGTTATGCCATTTACACTCACAGGCACTACCTGCACATTTACGGTATCTCGTTTTACCAGCCCGCAGAGTGTTTGCTCAACTATGTAGGTAGTGCTGGCTGTGGGCTTGGCCCATATACCTGCACCGCTATCTACTACACTTGTGCCTATATACCACTTGCACTCCAGCCCTACTTCTGGTGTACGGCCTATGAAAACGCTATCTCCCTGCACCATCCAGACATCCGGGCCGGCGTAGGCAGGGAGGTTACTATTGATTACGGAAACATCATCAATAAAATACCATGTATAATGTGAACTTGGATTATCATAACTTGGTACTTCTAAATAATTGGTATTAGCCTTATTATAAAAATTTCCTATAGTGATAAATTTTTCTGTACCATCGGCAATAAAGGCACCTTCTATTTTTACCCAATTAAGTGTATCAATCAAAAGACCAAGCATGTTTTCTACCTGAGGCGAATACTGGGTTTGTGGCAGTCCCGGAGTTGTAGTTGTATCTATACTTCCATCATCGAAATAGGCACCAATCCGATCAATTGCATAGCGAGACTTTGCTGTTCTGCTAACATAAAAAGTCACACAATAAGATTGCCCGTTTGTTAATTCCGTATATAGCCGACCTTGAGTATAATCTCTTAGATACGTATCAGTCACAAATTCATCAAAAAACATTTGTGCCAATGCTAATCCACTACCTGTACGTGGATATTGGCCCCCCCCCCCAGGGAATACCTACCGTACCACTTGATCCTGCACATATATTGCAATATTCAGGCGTAAATTGGTAGGTGTATTGACTGTCTATACCCGACCAAGAAACAGCTAACCCTATTTGGTCATATTGCCAAGGGCATTGACTATATTCTTCAAAACTAGGATTCAAAACATAATTCACCTGCGCTCTTGAAAATACGCAGGTGAATAGCAAGCCTATTGTTACAATATATCTTATCATAAAACTGTGAACTTAATTATATAAGTTTCGCCTTTGCTGTCATTCAGTTTCAGCAGGTAATTGCCAGGCATCAAGTCGCACGTTTTAATTGCAGCTCTTTTTGCTTTAAACTCCAGTCTGTTCTCGTACACTTTTACTCCAAGTATATTCCATACTTCTACGGCTACCGCAGCCTGATCGCTTACAAGCTGGTTCACTATAAAGTTACCGTTATTAGGGTTAGGCAGCAAATTATACTGCTGCACCTCTCCTTTGCTAAGCAGCTCAAAAGGCCGGGCAAAGTACTGGTTCGCCACGCGCGAAGATGTGTCATTCTCATTGGTATCGCACTCGCTGCTGAATTCCGCCATCTCATCGTGCAGCATATTCCAGAGCGTGCGGGCATTGTACACCACATGGCCATCGTACTGCACACAGAGGTTGGCCAGCCGCCACATTTCGTCCATGTCCGCTTCCTGCAGGCTTTCGCCGAGGTACTTCAGGTAGAGGTCGTACCAACTGCGGTAGTTCTCCACCACGCGGTTGGCGGCTATATCATCTGCTATCGTCACGCCCCTTGCGCTTTGCGCGTATTCCGGTGTCAGCAGGGCAGGGTCGTCTATCAGCGCGCGCGCGGCAGCTGTGTCGTCCATGTCTATCAGGCTGTCTATCCGGCCCAGCATGCCATAGCGGCCGGTATCGCCCATGGCCCAGAACTCTTCCAGCATGCCCGTCGTGTCTTCCACCAGGGTATCCGCCATCCGCAGCGACTGCCATAGCTCGTACTGAGCCGTGAAGTTCTGCGTGCCTTCAAACTCGCCGAAATTCACAATGTTGGTTATTACGCCTGTAGGCTTGCCTGGGTGTTTTATGGCTGGCTGGTGCTGTCCAGGTCGTCCCAGGTGCTGTCTATGCTGTAGAGGTCAAGCTGCAAGCCGCGTAGCCAGGCATACAGCTTCCCAGCTACCGCAAGTCTGTGACTTGTGGATATGAAAAGGCAAAGATTGAGCAAAATACATCGTCATCTAACTAAGTTGCATACATGAGCCGGAATTACAAAATGCACAACAAACAAGGCGTGTACTTTTTGTCCTTTGCAACAATCGGTTGGATTGATGTTTTTACGCGGCCTATCTATAAGCAGATACTTGTCCATGTTCATCTTATCGCCTGGCAACAGACTTGCGGCAGCGCGGGTAGCGCTAATCAGCTAGTCATGGTTCGGCTCCGCTCACCATGACACTCGTTGCTCACCATGACACTCACCGCCCACCATGACAATCATCACCCACCATGACACTCATCGCCAACCATGACACTCA
>DASPNB010000580.1:0-3442 GCA_035626755.1 Flavipsychrobacter sp. | reverse complement strand
GATACGCAACTGGCAGCCTCCCATTGACGGAGCCGATATTATGCGTATCTTCAATTTACCCCCGTCAAGAAACGTAGGCATTATAAAAACTGCCGTCCGCGAGGCTATTCTCGATGGAATCATCCCAAACACTTATGAAGCAGCATATGAGTATATGCTGAAGAAAGCTGCTGAATTAGGTTTACAAACCGTTAGCTAACGCTTTGCTAAGGCTTAACACGGTTTGGATAACCGCCTCAGTACCTTTATGTTCTAAAACACAACCAGAAAACATGACAAAAATCTCTATCCAAAAAGGCGACATTACACAGGTAGAAACTGATGCCATTGTGAATGCAGCTAATCCTTCTTTATTGGGCGGTGGTGGAGTGGACGGTGCAATACATGAGGCGGCAGGGCCCGAATTGCTGGAAGAATGCAAAAGACTGCGAGGCTGCCCGACAGGGGAAGCAAAAATAACTGACGCTTATGGCCTCCCGGCCAAACACGTCATTCACACTCCCGGGCCGGTATGGCAGGACGGCAAACATAATGAGATCAGCCTGCTGCAAAGCTCTTATCACAACAGCCTGGAACTGGCAGTAAAAAACGGCGCGCGTACCATTGCTTTCCCTAACATCAGTACCGGCGTTTATGGCTTTCCTAAAGACAAGGCTGCGATGATAGCTCTTTTCTCCGTAAGCCAGTTCTGCCGCGAGTATCCCGGCCAGCTTGACGAAGTGATCTTCGTTTGCTACGACGAAGAGAACTACAATATTTACAAAGACATACTAGACATAAAGAAAACACCCCGCCACTAGGACGGGATGTTTGTTTATTGTTGTCTATGAGATTCTAGTGCTTAGTAGTCTGCGTTGTTTGGATCGTAGTTAGTCCAACCCGTCGTCCAATCGTTATTCGGATCAACAGCACCCAGGAACGTACCGCCGGTAAAGAACGCATCCAATCCCACAAATGAGGCACCGCCGAGGGCAGGAGAACCTGTTTGCGGCAGGAAGCTCGGAGCTGTAGTAGACCATGGGTTTGAAAGCTTGGCAGCGTTAGCGCTGTCCAGCTTAGTGCAACCATGAACGTTAAGACACAAAGCCGGCACTGTTGAATCGCTGGCTGTACCACTTACGCCAATGAAAGGTTTTGTAGTAGCGTGTACCAGGTTATTTTTGAATTCATTAGTACCATCCAGGAACTTTTGTGCAGTACCTGAAGATTCCATAGAGAAACCACCCTTTTGATGACCGATCATAACTGAGTTACGGATGGTGAACTGGGTAGCACGGCGCCAGCGGTTAGCAAAGTTGTGGTTTGCCTGTGTGTTAGGCCGTGCGTTAGGACCTATGAAAGTGAAATTAGACAGGTGAGGGTGAGTGTACGGCGTAGCTGTAGTACCTGTACCATCGTTATCACACTCAATACCATTTGAAGCATCGGCGATATCAGCATATTGCGGATGCTTTACAGAAAGACCATACTGGATGTTTCCGTTATAACCGAAATCGAAATCGAAATCATCATCTGAACAAGCAAAAGCTATCAGGTGTTTGGCATTTACGCTTCCACCGAAGAACTCGTAACCATCATCGTTACCGTAAGATACCATGATGTGATCAATAGTAGTACCGGCACCTACAGCACCCAGTGTAAGACCATTGATCTCAGAACCGGCAGATGCAGCGATACCCGCGAATTCGATACGCACATATTTCAGTACACCTGAGTTATCATTATCATCATTACCACCGTAGTTACGATCTACGCCACCTTCAATGATCGGCTCAGAAGAACGGTTAGTATGAGCTTTACCCAGCAGGATGATACCACCCCAGTCACCTGCACGACGCTGTCCTTTAGGTTGACCTGATGTAAATACTATCGGAGAGCTTGCAGTTCCTTCGGCCATTATCTTGCCACCACGCTCTACAATAAGAGCACCTTTATCAACTATATCACTCTTTATCACAGTGCCGGCAGGAATAGTCAGCGTAGCACCATCTTTTACATACACATATCCTTTTAAAGTCCACACATGGTCAGACGATAACGACCTGTTTGACGTAACATCTCCCGAAAGCGTGTAATCAGGCTCCGGCTCAGGATCTGGTGTAACCGGATCAGGCTTACACGATGTGAGGTTCATTGCTATTGCACTGATCAGCATAAAAGGTAAAAGTCTCTTTAACTTCATAAGTTTTAGTTATTTATGATGCAAAAGTATTTTGGCGGCATTACTGCTATGTTAAGCCCGCATTAAGCCTGTGTTAACAATCATTTCAGCGTGTTAAAAAGAAAAAGGCTGCATCGCTGCAACCTTTTAAAAACATCTTATAAAAAAGACTACTTACCGAAGTTGTAAGTGAACCCTACATTGAAGGTTGTACCAAACTTATAGCTCTGGAATACACGATCACCTGTTTCATTGTAACCAAACTTCTTGTCATAATCCCAATAGAAAACAGTTGACTGGTTCAGTAGGTCAGATACGGTAAGTTTTACTTCGCCCTTGTTTTTCAGAACGCGCTTGCTGATCTGCAGATCTATCACATCGCGGCCTTTTTCCCAGGTTGATTTAAACTGATCGGTTCCTACCACAAATATTCTGTCGCCTATGCGGTTATAAAGTGCGCTTACACTCAGACCTGCCTTGGGCGCAGTGTACAGCATAGAGAAATTGAGCAGGAACGGCGATTGGCCTTGCAGCGGTCTGTCACCGATAGTATCAGCAGCAGCAGCCAGGTACAGGTTGCGCACATCCACTCTTGAGTTTACGTAGGTTACGTTAGCTCCTGCTATAACATTCTCTAACCATTCAGTCTTATCAGATATAAAGCTAAGGTTCTTACGCAGATCAAGTTCAGCACCAAATGCCTGGGCCGATTTCGCATTGCCATAGGTAAACTTGAAGGCGTCATTGTTCGTCTGGCTGTTCATCACATTCTCTATCGGGTTAGAGAAATACTTATAGAATGCACCCACAGTGATCACTTCGCCCGGTGATGGGTAGTATTCATACCTCAGGTCTGCATTGGTAATATTTGCTCTTTCCAGGTTGCGGTTACCGTTTACTATCCAGTTATTTTCAAAGTCGGTGAATTCAAAAGGAGCTATCTCCCTGAACTCCGGTCGATTTACTGTGCGTGAACCACTCAGCCTGATCTTTGTCTTTTCAGTAACATCAAAGGAAAGGTTTAATGATGGCAGCACATCTATTACATTGCTGGTAGTATCTACCGGTGTTTTAGACAGGTTAACTGCCTGCAGCGTCTGGCTGTAACTTTCAACTCTTGCTCCCCAGGACATTCTCAACTTGTCGCCCGGGTGATTGTCCATCATCACGTACGCAGCATTCAGCAACGAATTTGCCTGGTACCTGTCTGTGGGGTTGGTGATCTCGGTAAGTTCATAGCCCGTCTTACTAAGGTGAGACGGATCTAACACTTCTTCGAAT
>DASPNB010000579.1:0-6643 GCA_035626755.1 Flavipsychrobacter sp. | reverse complement strand
CGTGAGATTGCCGCCGGGGGCAGACAATGACGTTCGGGCGAGCGGCTTAGTCGCTGTAGCCCTCCCCAGCGTCGCAGGTTTGCTCCGCATCCCCTCCCTGCCCCCGCTTGCTAGCGGGACACGGCAGGAGGGGAGTCTTGTTATTTGGACGAGGGAGGGGTTTTTAGAAAAAAAGCAGAGCCATAACCCATGTGTTTGGGCCGCAGGTCGTGCCCCCTTTGGCGCCATAAACCAAAAAAACCGCACCAAATGCAACCGTGGTATCTATACACCGGCCAGCGCGTTACGGGTGATATAAACACACATTAGTTAAATAATTTTATTAATGCTATCTTGTAAAGGTCAATTGACATTCTTCTATTCCAAGAGCTGATTAGCAACCTCCCCTTCTAATAGTCCAATGCCGAAGATAAAAGCGCAGGCTTTAAACTATTGATGTGGGGTGCTTGGTCGTACCGGAAATCATGTTTATTGTCCTGCGCTCTCTTATATGCAAAAAGCCGTCACACATGGTGACAGCTCTCACAGCTTGGCCGTTTATCCACCGAAGGTATGTATAGCATTTGTTAATACAATCGGACTGGAGTATAACTTTTTTTAGTCGACCAAAAAAGAGGCTCCATATGCCGGCGCACATGCTGCACCAGCTTGCACAAGGCCCATTTTATCCTTTTTCCCCTTCTCAAAAAATCCTATCTTTCAATCTGGTACGGTAATTGGATAAATACCCCTAAATCATAACCAGATGAATATATTCGGCAAAGGCCTCGTAGTGGCTTCCATGGCCCTGTTTACTACCTCCGCCCAGGCACAGACCTGGAAAGACGTAATTAATAAAGGCAAAGATGTAATAGACAAGAACACAGGAGGCAACAAAGGCGGTGGGGGTTCTATCAGCGGCCTCAGCCAGAACGAGATAGTTGCCGGCCTCAAAGAAGCCCTCAACGTCGGCACCCGGAACTCAGCCAATAAACTCTCCGTACTGAACGGCTACTTCGGCAACCAGCTCATCAAGATACTGATGCCGCCGGAGGCTAAAAAGGTGGAGAGCACCCTGCGCAGCCTGGGCATGGGGGATGTGGTGGATAAGGCCATCACCAGCATGAACAGGGCTGCCGAGGATGCGGCAACCAAGTCGGTACCCATATTTGTGAACGCCATTACCAGCATGACCATACAGGACGGGGTTTCCATACTGCGCGGGGGCAGCGGCGCCGCTACCAACTACCTGAAGGGCAGAACAACGGCCCAGCTTACCACGGCCTTCCGCCCGGTGATAGACCAATCGCTGGGGAAAGTGGGCGCTACCAAGTACTGGACACAGATAATGACGATCTATAATAAGCTACCCACGGTAACCCAAAAGATCAATCCCGACCTGGGAGCCTATGTTACAGAACGCGCCCTGAACGGCCTTTTCGTTACCATAGCACAGGAGGAGAACAAGATAAGGACGAACCCCACAGCCCGCGTGAGCGACATACTGCGGAGGGTGTTCGGCGCTAAATAATCGTTAAGACTCGACCCTGAAATACGGAAGAGGTATGGTACAAAAGCGCATTTCCGCTAATATTGCAACTGACACTACAAGCTAGCATACACAGTACACATGGAAGAAACTACGCAGACACAAGAGACACCCCAGGAAGCTCCACAGGAGACACCGCAGGAAGCCACACAGCAGACCGCATCAGCACCCGCCGAAGAACCGAAGCCGGCTGCACCACAGCCAGAACTACAAAACTGGTGGGAAGCCATCAGCTTTCCCGGCAAGGAACGCTACAGCCTGGGCGACAACGGCGCACTGAACGTGACGCACAACGGCAAGGAACGCACCATAGCCACGCTCACAACGGGCAACCACGAGGCTACCTACAAACAGCTAAGCGACAAGTATACCGAGCTGGAAAACAAAGTGAACGAGCTAAGCACCGAGTGGGATGCTGCCGAAGACAAGACCAAACTGGCAGGGCGGGTAGAGCGCCTGCGCGAGAATATCTTACACGCCAACGCCATAGGCGACCTGGACGTGCTGGCCGGAAAGGTGAGCGTTTGGGATAAGGAGCTGCAGGAAATAAGCGAGGCTAACTATGAGCTGAAAAAGCAGCTGGTAACCAAGGCTGAACAGCTATCCGGCAGTGAGAACTTTAAAGAAGGTACCAATGCCTATAAAGAACTAATTGAGGAATGGAAAAAAATAGGCTTCACCGACAGGCAGCGCAGCGACGAGCTGTGGGCTAAGATAGAAGCTGCTAAAGACATATTCCACGAGCGGAAGCGCAAGCACAACGAGGAGACTGAAAAAGACATGCTCCAGAACCTGGACCTGAAACTGGAACTGGTAGAAAAGGCAGAGGCACTTACTAATTCGGAAGAATGGAAGAAGACCGCTGAGATATATAAAGAGCTGTTTGAGAAATGGAAGACCATAGGGCCTACCATGCATGATAAGAACGAAGAGCTCTGGAACCGCTTTAATGGCGCCAAGGGCCACTTCTTTGACCGCAAGCGTGCACACGGTGAAGAAATACATAAAGAGCATGAGGCTAACTACGCGCTGAAGCTGGCGATAGTGGAAAAGGCTGAAGCCCTTAAAGACAGTACCGAGTGGAATGCCACTACCGATGCCCTGAATGCGCTGATGGAAGAATGGAAGAAGACAGGACGTATAAGTAAAGAAAAAGGCGACGAGCTGTGGAACAGGTTTAATGCTGCGAAGGATCACTTCTATACTACAAAGAAATCGCATTTTGGTGCGAAGATGGTGGAGCTGGAGAATAACCTGATACAAAAGCAGGCCCTGGCGCAACGTGCCAATGCATTGAAAAACTCTACCAACTGGAGAGATGCTACGGAAGAGATGCAGGAGCTGATGGATGAATGGAAGAAGATAGGACCAGTGCCGAGAAAAGTGAGTGATGAACTGTGGGCAGAGTTTAACGGGGCTAGGAAACATTTCTTTGCCCGGAAGGACGAAAACCGCGAGAAGCATAAGGAGTATGCTGTAAAGAAGCAGGGACAGCGGCTGATAGAGATGCATAACTTCCTGGCGAAGCTGAAGGAAGAATATGCTGATGAGGAAGCGAAGATCGCAGAGTTCAAGGAAGGGCTAGAGAATATCACTCCGGGTAAGAAGGAAAAAGAATTGCGTGAGCACCTGACCAACCTGATAGCTGAGATACAGCAAGGCCTGGAAAGCAAACAGCAGAAGATAGATAAGGTGGCGAAAGAACTGGAAGAGCTGGAGAAAAATTCTCAATGACTCAATGGCTCAATAACTCAATATTGATTGGGTGATTGACCAATCGAAATATTAAAAGGCCGCTTGCTGAGCGGTCTTTTTGTTTTTGAATTGTAACTTAGTGAGAAATCCACCGTCATGAAAGCAGCCGGCCTGTCTTTGATACTCACATTGTTTGCCTATGTAGTTACTGCTCAGGTATGGCCGGCAGAGGGGAGTAAGCTGAATTATCGACTTGTAACATTTACAGTTCCAGCGAAACAAGGGAACCATGTCTATACGCTAAAAGTTGCGCGAGGCAGCTACAGGAAGCAGGAGGTATTTGATAGGAATGTGCAAATAGAGCGAGTAGAAACGAATAATCGAATAGTAGCAGAACTACCCAGCTTTGATGCCCCTTACACCTGGCAGGTAGAATATGAAGATAAAAGCAAAACAGCGCTGTTCCATTGCTATACAAAAGGCTCGTCAATGACGGACACAAGTAAATACAGGCTCCGGGTAATTGAAAATAAATATGCGACCGACTCTGTTTACTTTTTCCTGGACTATGCAAGATCCCTGTATAATATGAAAGGTGAAATAGTATGGTATCTGCCTGATATAATACCTTATGTGGATTCAGTATCACGCATAAGAGATTTGAAAATGACACCTTCCGGCACTATAACATTCCTGACAGATACCGGTGCTTATGAGGTAGATTACAACGGCAAGCTCTTGTGGAGCGCCCCAGAAGTGAACGATGGGGCAGGCTTAAGCTACCACCACGAATTTACAAAGTTGAATAATGGTAACTATATGCTGCTGGGCGCAGAGGAAGACCTCAGAAAAATGCCAGAAGATAGCCTCGCTTTGAAATTCAATGGAGTATTGGAAATGCGTGATGACGGCCATTATAAAAGAATCTTATTCTCCACTATTGAGGAATTTAGCCCGGATAAAAAACTTGTGTGGAAATGGAGCTCCAGCAACTATTTTAAGGGAGAACGCTTTGATCTGTTAAGAATGGACAATAATACCTATATGCCCACCATCAAGTTAAATGGCTTCTATTTCGACGAGCAAAAGAGGATAGTTTATGCAGGCTTCAGGGATGTTTCGCAAATACTAAAGATAAGATACCCTGAGGGTGACATTCTTGACGTATATGGTAAGAACACAGCAACTACATCCGCAGGCGCCTTCATTGCACAGCACAGTTATAATATCACAAAGAATAAAGAACTGTTGATCTACAATAACAATTCACAAAGGAATGATCGCAACACCATTTCCTCCATTCAGATATTTCAAGAGCCTCATCGACAAGGAGACAGTTTAAAGAAAGTATGGGAGTTTAGCTGCGATATAGATGGGGAGGCTGCACGCCAGAGCGGAAGAGAAGGAAATGTGACGGAACTGAGCGATGGTAGCATTCTTTGCTGTATGGGTACCTCGCCAAGAATATTTATAGTTGATAGAAGTAAGAATATACTGTTCAACTGTATATCTGAAAAGTGGAGTTATAGAAAAAATAGCTGGGACAAATATCCACAATACAGGGTTAGCATACTGAATATAAACAATTTAACAAAAGCTATAAATTGACGTTTTTTATACTTAACTTTATATTAAGCATTAATAAAGATCATTTTTAACTCGACTTTTAAATCTCGTCATATGTTAAAAAAACAACTCGTCTCGATCATCATTTTGTGCCTTTTCGGGAACCAATCTGCACAGGCACAATGCTTTACCAGCTATGCCCCTTTTGATGACTGCGCCTCCTACGGGGACGCGATAACCTCGTTCAGCATGGCTAGCGTAACCTCAACAAGCGGATGCGGCACCAATGGGTATAGCTATACGACCTTTCCGGTAAGAAACTTAACCGTGGGCACCGCATATACCTGGAACACAACCATCATCAGCAATTATAACGACCCCGAGGGTGTAGCTATATGGGTGGATATAAACAATGACGGTCAGTTCACCTCAACCGAAATGCTTTCCAATTGCACCCCTACAGCAAACTTTCAGTCGGGGAGCCTTACAATACCTACCGGCACCCTTGCGGCGAGTAATGTGCGAATGCGCGTAAGATGCTCTTATAACTATACCCCTGCATCAACGGATGCCTGCACAGACTATACCAATGGGTGGGGAGAGACTGAAGACTACCTGGTAAATATAATTGTACCATGCAATAACCCTACCGTACCGACACTGAGCGCCACCAATGGCACTGTATGCAACGGCGGCAGCACAATATTATCAATAGCGACAGGAACGCTAAATGACGCAACAACATGGAGCTGGTATACAGTAAGCTGCGGAGGTACAGCAGCCGGCACCGGTTCATCATTATCAGTTTCTCCGACTACGACAACAACATATTATGCGCGCGGTACCGGTGGCTGTGTAACACCGGGCAGCTGCGGGCAAATAACTATCAACGTTACGGATCCGCCAAGCATTAGTGCCCAACCGACAGCCAGTGCAACCCTTTGCGCGGGCGACGCACTGAACCTAAGCGTAACGGCAGCTAATGGCGCAGGTTATCAATGGTATAAGAACAGCAATCCCATAGCCGGAGCAATTGCAAGCACCTATAGCATACCAGTGACAACTACTGGCGATGCTGGCACCTACTATGTCGAAGTGACGGGTAACAGCCCTTGCGCGAACCTGCAAAGTAACAATAGTGTGATAACAATAAATGCGCCGGTGAACATAACAACCCAGCCGGCTGCTACCAGTGATATTTGCGATGGCAGTGCGCTAAACTTAAGTGTAGTTGCAAGCGGCGCAGCCGGCTATCAATGGTATAAGGGAGCAGCGCCCATAGCGGGGGCAACTTCCAGTACTTACAATATACCAGCAAGCGTGCCGGCTGATGCGGGAACATACTCAGTGATAGTGAACGGTCAAACACCATGTGCAAATGTTAACAGCACGAATGCCGTTGTAAACATAATACCAAGGCCTACTGTGACAATAACGAACAATGGCCCTTCGATAATCTGTAACGGTGACAACACCAGCATAGACCTTACCTTCACGGGAACGGGGCCATGGGATTTCACTTATACTGACGGCACTACTCCGACATCTGTAGCGGGCAATACAAATACTACTTACAATTTGCCGGTATCACCGACGACAACAACGACGTATAGCGTAACAGCACTGAACGATATAAACTGTATGGCAACGGGGCCAGACATGACGAGCACGGCATCTGTGACGGTGAATTATGCTCCTGCCATCGTTAGTTCGCCTAATGCAACCAGCGCCTGCTCAGGTGTAGGAACTACCCTCACTGTAGGAGCAACGGGAACGAACCTAACCTACCAATGGAGGATGAATGGCAACCCTATAAGCGACAACAGCATTTACAGCGGCACTCAGACCAGCACA
>DASPNB010000578.1:0-2415 GCA_035626755.1 Flavipsychrobacter sp. | reverse complement strand
CTGCCAAAAAAATATCCGTCGGCGACCTGGTCATTATCATCTCCTACGCCCGTATGGACTTTGAAGAGGCCAAAACCTTCAAGCCCTGGGTGATCTTCCCCAAGGATGATAACTCGCTCTAATCATTATCTTTAGCCTGTGAAAGCCCTCAAGATCATACTTCAGTATCTCGTTTTCCTGGGCTTAGGCATAGGCATTATCTACTACATGTTTCACAACATGAAGCCCGAAGATAAGGCTGCCATGTTCCAATCCATGAAGCAGACAAGGATATGGATAATCATTCCCGTCCTCATTTCTGGCTTTCTCTCGCACTGGTTCCGTGCTCTTCGTTGGAAGCTCATGCTCAGGCCGCTTAATATCTTCCCTACTACCACAAATACCACACTTGCGATCCTCATCGGTTACCTGGTCAATCTCCTCGTTCCACGCATGGGTGAAGTAGCTAAATGCACCGTCCTCGCCAAGTATGAGCACGTCCCCGCCGATAAAATGGTCGGCACTGTCGTAGCCGAACGCGCCTTCGACGTATTGGTGTTAGGCATTATCACACTTGCCGCCTTCGCCTTGCAATCCGATGTCATCGGTGACTTTGTTAACAATAAGATTCTCAGTGCCTTTGCCGCCAAAACCACACTCATAGCCATCGTCATTTCAGGAATGATATTTATGATTCTTCTGCTGGTATATGTCTACAGGAAATACAAACATTCCAAAATAGGCCGCTTCTTAAAAGGAATGATGGATGGCGTAGGTTCCATCTGGCACCTCCGCAATCGCTGGCAGTTTATATTGTACACCATACTCATCTGGGGTATGTATTACCTGCAGGTGATGATGGGTTTCTGGAGTCTCCCTGCCACAGAGCATTTGGGCTGGCTATGCGCCCTTGTGGTTTTAGTCTTCGGCAGCGTGGGTATGATAGCCACCCCGGGAGGCCTTGGTGCCTATCCCGCATTAGTGGCCATGATACTTGGCTTTTATGGCCTCTCCAATGCCGACGGACAGGCCCTTGGCTGGGTAGCGTGGAGTGCACAAGCCATCATACTGCTGGCATTGGGCATCGTCGCCTTGGTAGTATTACCTATCTTTAACAGAAAGAAACACCATGCACAAGCTAGAGTGGATACAGAATAAAATACTTTCCCGCGACTCGCTCTACAAGCATTGCAATAGCTGGCGCGCCCTCGGGAAAAAAATTGTGTTTACTAACGGCTGTTTCGATATTCTCCACCGCGGCCATCTTGATTACCTGGCACGCGCTGCCGACTTTGGGAACATACTGGTGATCGGCGTCAACACCGATGCCTCTGTTAAGCGTCTGAAGGGCGATAGCCGTCCATTAGTTAACGAACAGGACAGGCTCTTCCAGCTCGCTTCACTGGTATATGTCGATGCCGTTTGCCTTTTCGATGAAGACACTCCTCAAGAGCTCATCGAAGTAGTAAAGCCCGATGTGCTCGCCAAGGGCGGCGACTACACCATCGATACTATCGTTGGTGCCGACTTTGTCGCAAAAAACGGCGGCCGCGTAGAAGTGATCCCTTTCGTGGAGGGCTACTCTACCACCGGCCTTATCGCCAATATTAAGAAATTGTGAATTATGCATTAACGCAGTCTCAAAACTAACCTACCTCTGCTGTAGGCGCTATTTTTGTAGCTATTCTCAATATAACTATTTGTGAGTCAGAGCAAACCAACAATAGTACGTGACATCAGCTGGCTGGCATTCAATGCCCGCGTGCTTCAGGAGGCAAAGGATACTTCTAATCATATCTACGACCGCCTCCGCTTCCTCGGTATTTTCTCTAATAACCTCGATGAGTTCTTCCGTGTTCGCGTGGCTACCCTAAGCAAAATGGTTACCGTGGGCAAGGCTGCCAAAGTACATTTGGAGGCCAACCCCGACAAGATCCTGAAAAAAATCCAGCGCATTGTTATCTCCCAGCAGGCTGAGTTCGATAAAACTTACAATGAGATAATTAAAGAGCTGGAAAAAGATGGCATAAGGATCAGAAATGAAAAGCAGCTGACTGCCGTGCAAAAACGCTTCATCACCACTTTCTTCGACGAAAAGATTCGCACCGATATAGTCCCGCTTATGATAGAAACTATCCCGCAGATACCGCTCCTGCGCGATAAGTCTATCTACATGGCCTGTGTACTTGGTGACAGCAACAACCCGATGGCCCGCCGGTATACTCTTATCGAAATACCTACCCGTGTCCTCCCCCGTTTTGTGATACTGCCAATAAACGGCAAGACAACCGATATCATCCTGCTTGAGGATATCATCCGTTTCAGTCTGCCGCACCTGTTTGCACCTTTCGGCTTTGATAGGTTCATGGGTTTTATCATCAAGGTTACCCGCGATGCGGAATTGGAAATAGACAACGACATACACACCAATCTTAT
>DASPNB010000577.1:0-13443 GCA_035626755.1 Flavipsychrobacter sp. | reverse complement strand
CCCTAACCCCCTTCGCCCACGCACAAAGTCCGCACAAATTTTTCGTTAAACGCCTACCATTAATGGCATCAGCAGCATCAGTACATCTTCGCTGTCGCCTTTTTCCATAGGGCGGAAAATACCTGCGCGTGTAGGTGTACTTAGCTCTACCTGCATTTCGTCACCGTCCATGTTGTTGATCATTTCGACCATCAGTTTGGCGTTGAAGGCGATCTTCATATCCTCACCATTGTACTGGCAGCTCAGCATTTCCTTTCCTTCGTAGGAGAAGTCAATATCCTGGGCGCTCAGCTGGAGGGCATTACCGTTGATATCCAGTACTACCTGGTTGGTGGTTTTATTGGCAAATATGCTTACACGACGAAGAGCACTCACAAAGTCTGCACGGTTGATAGTGAGCTTATACGGGTTATCGCCGGGGATAACTGCTTTATAGTCGGGGAACTTGGCGTCTATTAGGCGGCAACTCATGCTCATGCGACCGGAATTCACAAAAAGATGGCTGCTGTTGTAAGAGAGTTCCAGTTGTGTTTCGTCGGCAGGCAGCGTAGCGCGCAGTTGCTGCAGCGGCTTCTTAGGTACTACCACACCTTCCTGGGCGGGACAGCTAACATCGGTGCGACGATACTGAACCAGGCGATGAGCATCGGTAGAAACAAAAGTGATATTGTCTTTTGACATTTCGAAGTACACGCCGGTCATTTGCGGGCGGAGTGTATCGGTGCTAACTGCAAAGAGTGTTTTATTAATGCTTTCCAGCAGGGCTATGGACGACATAGTGAAGCCGGTAGTATCACCCGGAGCTGGCTCCTTGGGGAAGTCATCGGCCTTTTCGCCACCAATACGGTATTTACCTACATCGCTGGACATTTCTATTGAGAGATCCTGTTCGTTGATATTGAAGGTGATAGGCTGCTCGGGAAGATTCTTCAGGTAGTCTGTAAGAATCTTAGACGGTATACAAATACGACCATCGCCCTGTGCATCGTTCACATCAAGTTGCACGCGCATCATTGTTTCCAGGTCGGTAGCTGTAAGGGTAAGCGTATTACCCTTTAACTCGAAGAGGAAATCTTCGAGAACAGAGAGCACAGTATTGGAACTGATAACACCACTTATCTGTTGTAAATTTTTCAGTAAGGCAGTGGATGTGACAATGAAACGCATTGAAAGTTTGGTTTGGTGACAAAGATAGTTTTTTGGGGCATTTTAAAAAGAGGAGTTATGCACACTGGAAAGACCCTGAAAATAACAGGACAAGACCTGAAATGAACAAACATACCTGCGATGTTCAAAATTAACCAACCCCTAAGGTGCCGTTTTCTGTCGAAATATTAAAAATGCGGTAAGGCAGGAACCAAAAACCTATTCAACTCAGCAGTTTCGATTCCCCGAAAAAACAATTTCGCCGACTATTTTTTATCGTCGCATAAAACCCTCTTGTCATTAAATATTACCGTTTTGTCATAATGTAGTCATTATGTAGTAAATTTATCAATATTTTGATCTTGGGAAAATATCACCAATAAAACACTATTAAAATATCCAATATGATGAATAGGTACAAACGTATCATTATTTCGGCTTGCACCCTGGTAATGGGATTTTTCATGCTTAGTAACCAGTTCGGGCCGAGTTTCGGTGCAACGGGCTCATCCTTCGACGGCCAGACTTGCAGCGGTTGTCACAACGGGGGTAGTTATGGCACTACCGGCAGTATTCAGCTCTTACAGGGAGGGAATCCTGTAAACCAATATTTCCCGGGCGCTACTTACACAGTTCGCGTAAATATAGGTGGCAGCAGCCCAAATATGGGTTTCCAGGTTACTTCAGCCTACCAGGGTTCTGACAATAATATCAATACCTGGGGTACTCCTCCCCCGGGAACAACCAACGCTAACAACGGTGGCCGGAATTATATTCAGCACACAGCCCCGATGGCTTCAGCCGCCTTTGTAGACATACCGTGGACGGCACCCTCAAGCACTGATGCAATAGTATTCTATGCCGGCGTAAACAGGGTGAATGGAAATGGTCAACAAACACTTGATCATGCAAGTTCTGCGATGCTCACTGTTACTACGGCCTGTGCGCCGATCACTGTTGGTCCGGGCACTTTGCCGAATGGCATAGCCGGAACCTTTTATACTCAAACTATTACTCAAAGCGGAGCGACGGGGTCACCAACATTTAGCATTAGCAGT
Source organism: Flavipsychrobacter sp. (assembly GCA_035626755.1). GTDB lineage: Bacteria > Bacteroidota > Bacteroidia > Chitinophagales > Chitinophagaceae > MKUN01. The sequence goes on along the minus strand of DASPNB010000577.1, from coordinate 11,239 downwards.
GGTTCGCTGCCTACGGGCCTTAGTATTAATCCTACTACGGGGGTAATAAGCGGAACTCCTGGAACAAGCGGACCTTTTACTTTCACTGTTATGGTGACAGGAAGTAATGGTTGTACAGGAACGACTCAGTATAGCGTTACGATTAACTGCCCGACTATAACAGTAAGTCCTGGTACCTTACCAGGAGGAATTGTGGGTACAAACTATAACCAAACGATAACCAATAGCGGCGGTACAGGTACCTATACCTGGAGCTTTACGGGAACATTGCCGCCAGGAGTAACTTTTAATACCACGAACGGCACATTTAACGGACCACCTACCACAGTAGGAAATTATACCAATATAGTAGTTACGGCAACGGGTAATGGTAGCTGCACAGGCTCTCAAACATATGCCATAAATGTAACCTGTCCGACGATAACCGTGAGCCCCGCAACTATACCGACAATGACAGTGGGCACTGCAATAACTCCTCAAACGTATACTCAAACAGGAGGGTCAGGCACGATTACGTGGTCTGCCACCGGCCTGCCTATAGGTGTAAGCATAAATCCCAATACCGGTGTTCTTTCCGGAACTCCGCAGCAGGCGATTACATCGACGATAGTAATTACAGCAACCGGTAACGGGCCGTGCACAGGCAGCCAGACCTTTAATAATGTGGTTGTTAGTTGTCCGACTATCACGGTCAATCCGGTCAGCTTAAACACTATAACCGTCGGTTCAACATTCAACCAAAACCTTTCGCAAACAGGTGCTACGGGAACAATTAGCTGGGCGGTAACTGCGGGTACTATCCCTCCGGGTCTTTCTCTGAATACAACTACCGGTGCGATAACGGGAACGCCGACTTCTGCCGGCCCTTACTGCTTTACTGTTACTGTTACCGGACAAGGGCCATGTACCGGTTCACGTCAATATTGCGGCAATGTAGTGTGCCCCACTGCAACTGTTTCACCGGGAACTTTAACTACCATTATAGTAGGTAGTACGTATACACAGAATTTTACACAAACAGGACTAGGCGGAACGATAAGCTGGAGCACCAGCGGAAATGTACCTACGGGCTTGAGTATAGGTAGCACTAACGGGCAGTTATCGGGCACGCCCGGGGCAACGGGAAGCTATACATTTACCGTGACGGCAACATCAAGTAACGGATGTACGGCATCGCAAAGCTATACCGTAAATGTGAGCTGCGGCACCTTCGTGATAACACCAGCCAGCCTGCCGAGTGTGACCGCGGGAGGCAGCTATAACCAGACAATAAGCCAAACGGGTAATTTTGGGACAATCACCTATATCGTTACCACGGGCAATCTACCACCCGGTATGACTCTTAATTCCAACACGGGGCAGCTAACTGGTAATGCAGACTCGGCAGGCACTTATAACTTTGTTGTAACTATAAGTAACCAATACGGTTGCTCTACGACTAAGAGTTATACAATCACCGTGAATTGTCCAACGCTAACATTGCTTCCTGCCAATCTTCCGAATGCACCAATAGGTCAGGTGTATAACCAAACACTTACAACTACAGGAAGCAACAGTACATTTACTTACACGATCACTAGCGGCAATCTCCCTACCGGTATTTCCATCAACGGAACAAGTCTTCAAGGCACGCCTACGGTAGCCAACACATATATTTTCACATTGACCTCTACTGATACCTTTAATTGCAGCGTATCAAAAATTGACACGATAGTGGTCGCCTGTCCGACTATATCACTTAGCCCAAGTACCCTGCCTCCTGGTAATGTGGGTTTTTTATACAATCAAACTATATCCGTAACAGGAAGTACGAACATCTTCACCTTCTCCTCCGCAGGTACATTGCCGCCTAATGTGTTATTAAACACTACTACCGGACAGTTAACAGGCACACCGACGACAGCAGGTACTTATACATTTACAATAACTGCTACGGATGGCTATGGATGTACTACCAGTACGCAATACACAGTAATTATAAGTCCTTGTACACCGCTTGTATTAAGCCCGGGGACATTACCGGATGGTACTGTAAATACCAATTACAACCAAACTATTACGCAAACAGGCGGCACGGGTACTATCACATGGTCATCGAGCGGTTCGCTACCTCCGGGTGTGATACTTAATACTAACACGGGTTTGCTTTCAGGTCCTCCGACGGTGACAGGTACATACACCTTTACCATTGTCGCGACCGACCAGACAGGGTGCTCGGGTACAATGCAATACACAATCGATGTCAACTGCCCGACTATAACACTTACGCCGGCGACGCTACCTGCAGATTCAGCGGGTGAAGCTTATAGCCAGGCCGTTACACAGAGCGGAAGCACGGGCAGCACATTTACTTACACAGTTTCTTCAGGAACTCTACCTCCAGGAATATCACTGGATGCCAATACAGGTGCTCTGACAGGCACCAGTAATGCAACAGGTACATATACCTTTGACATTACCGTCACAGATGAATATGGCTGTTCTGGAACAATGACATACACGATAGATGTAGTTTGTCCTGTAATTGTAATAGACCAGACAACGCTACCTATGATCTATACCAATACGCCATACAACGAAACACTTACACAGACGGGTGGTACATCGCCCTTCACTTACACTGTTACAAGCGGCACATTGCCGGGCGGCTTAACTCTTTCAACAGGAGGCTTGCTGTCGGGAACAACAACGGCTTACGGCTCACATACTATAACCGTAGCTGTTACAGATTCAAATGGCTGCAGCGGCACACAGGTATTTACCCTTGTGGTTGACTGGCCGGTATCAATAGGCCTGATGGATTTCAGTGCAGCAATGAGCGGCAAATCGAGCGCAGCTATAAGCTGGAACACGTCGAACATAGCGGGCGACGAGGTGTATGACGTAGAACATAGCACTGACGCAAGCAAATTTACCGCTGTCGCACATGTTAAAGCAATAAAGGGTCAATCGGATTATGTGGTAAGCCACAATAACCTTGCTCCGGGCAATAATTACTACAGGTTGCGCACCACAAGAGTGAACGGCGCCATTATGTACAGCAATATTGTGAACCTTGTATACCTGGGTAATACCGAATCGATAGAACTGCTGCCAAATATTGTGAACAACCACACTACTGCAAAGATCGTTTCAGACATCAGCCGCAAAGCACAAATACGTATAGTAGACGTGAGCGGTAAAGTAGTATATGAGAATACCTTACAGCTGAAAGCAGGTGAGAACAAAATAAACCTGGATCTGCATGAATTGATACCAGGCAACTATACTTTCCACCTAAGGCCAATGAATGTTAAACCTGTGAAGTTTACCAAACAGTAACAGGCATTTATTACTGCTGCAAGAGCCCGGCCCGATGCCGGGCTCTTGCTTTTTTATAGGAGTTAGTGGCATGATAATTTAGCCTGTTCAAAAAAAGAATAACTATGAAACTGACGAGATTATTGGCACTGGCCGCTATCGGCACAGGTATCGCGTGGCTGCTGGCCAGCGACAAAGGAAAAACATTCAGAAAAGACATTGCCGACAGATCGGGCGACTTGCTGAAGCGCCTTAACAAGATGTCGCACAATGGCGTATCTGACATTGCAGGAAAGGCAGGGAAAGCAGTAAGGGAATATGTATAATATTTCGCAAAAGATTATCCCATCGTGTTGAAGACGGGGAACAGGCAGGTTACCTGCCTGTTTTTGTTTGACAATAGTCCGTGACAATTCGTTATTTTTATCAGGAATAAAAAGAGTTCATGGGTTGGCTTGACAAACTATTAGGCAAGAAAGAAGAAATAAAAAGCACTCCGGCCAACGGAACACCGCAGAACGATAATAGCCCTGCGGCCACATCTGCCATTTTTACACTGCCCGGCCTGGAGCAAATACGTTTTGGCAGGTACAGCGATAACAATAAAAGTGTAGAAAAGACCCGGAGCTGGTACAGGGCAGAGGATACATTTAAAGAAAAAAGTTATACCGAATCATTCGGGGCAGTATTCGACTACCTGAGAGATGAAACGGAAGATAATGTGCGCTACCGTCCCGACGGGAAGTGTTTCAGTTTTGAGTTGACACAGGGATCGAAAACGCTAAGAGGCGAATGCGACGGGGAAACCATTGTTGCCCGTGTGCCACTGGCAAGAATGACAACTCCGACGACAGCTGTAATGCGCCGCCTGCTGGACATTAACTACAACCTGTTCTACTGCCGGAGCGCAATGGACGAACAACATATCCTGTATTTTGTTTTTGATTCGGACGTCCCCTCAGCCAGTCCCAATAAAATGTACTATGCCCTAAGGGAGATGGCTACCAAGGCCGACAGGCTGGATGATATGCTGCTTGATGACTTTGACACACTGGTAGAAACAGGCACGGAACACATCCGCAAAACGGACAGCGCAGAACTGGATGTGAAATACAAATACTTCAGAAAATGGATAGAAGAAGTACTGGCAAAGGCTTCAGAATTGAATGCTGATTCCTTTTCAGGCTCCATTGCTTATTTATACCTCACACTGCTGTATAGAATAGAATTCCTGATAACGCCGCATGGGAAGCTGATGAGCACCATGGAGAAAATAAGCGGGCTCTACTGGAACAAAAAAGAAGAAATTCCGCTGGTGGAGCGTAACCAGATGATGAAAGAGGCGCTGCAAAAGCTGCTGGACATAACCAGGGAAGAATTTGCCGCCAGTGTATACCAGACAAAGGCTTCGTTCGCCATTACTAATCCTCCTTTCTGGGACAAGCTGCGGGAATACATAGTGAATGCCAATAAAGACAGCGCCTGGTATGTGGACAATAAATACCCGGAACTCGCGCTGATCATCAGCGAATATGGTATGGTGTACAACCAGTTCATACATAGCATGCCGAAAGTAATGAGCGACCTGACGCTGATATATATGGCAGTGATGCACAGCGAATACTTTGCGGAGCTGGGTATGAAAGAACTCTTTTATGATAAAGAAAAAAAGGAACTGAACCGCTCCGCAATAGAACGTGCAGTGAACAATGCTGTGAAAAGGTACAAGGATAAGTACAAGGACATGTATTGGGATGCGGGGAAAGTGAAGTATAATTCACTGTTTGATTTTTCCGTGTCGTTCAGCGACCAGATGGCTAACCTGAACATGGAGACTAAAAGAAGCTAGAGCATGACGATACAGGAGACCATAGAACGGAACCAGAACTCGGTGGTGCAGATTGCTACCAAGACAAGCACAGGTACCGGCTTCTACCTGAAGGAATATGATATTATTGTAACCAATCACCACGTAGTGGGCGACAATGCCCGTGTGACCATAAAGGGAAAAACATTCCCCAAGAAGCTGGCCGATGTAATATTCCTCGACCAGCGCTATGACCTGGCATTCCTGATGCCACCACTGGACATGAAGGAATTGCCGGAACTGAAACTAGGCGACTACGCGAAAATGAAAGATGGTGATACTGTAGTAGCGATTGGCCACCCTTATGGCTTAAACTATACAGCTACCCAAGGCGTAATATCGAGAGTGGACAGGGTGCAGCAGGGCATAAAATACATACAGATAGACGCAGCAATCAATCCCGGAAACAGTGGTGGCCCCCTTGTAAACGAGAACGGAGAGGTAGTGGGTGTGAATACGTTTATTATAAAAGGGGGTGACAACCTGGGCTTTGCCCTGCCCTCTTCTTACCTGAAAGAAGCACTGGAGCAATACCTGCCGAACAGGGGTGAATTTGCCTTGCGCTGCCCGTCTTGCTCTGTACTTGTAACGCGTTCCAGCCTTGATGCCGGGAAATACTGCCCTAACTGCGGAACTAAGATAGAATTCCCCAAACGCACTGAGGTAGACGAGGCACCTGTGTCTGGCATAGCTAAAACGCTGGAAGAAATACTGGAGCGACTGGGTCACGATAAAGAACTCTCCCGTGACGGGCAAAACCGCTGGGAGGTGAAAGAGGGCTCGGCCACAATCAAGATCAGTTATAATCCTGAAAATTATTTTATTGTAAGCGATGCCTACCTGTGCAAACTACCGAAGACAGGGATAAAGGACCTGTACACCTACCTGCTGAAAGAAAACTTTACCCTGCGAGGGAAACTATTCAGCCTGCAGGGAGAAAATATTGTGATGAGCTCATTGATATACGACCTGGATCTCACGGTTGCTGCAGGTGAAGCCCATTTTAAGCTCCTCTTCCAGAAGGCAGATGCTTATGATACTTTACTAATGGAACAATATGGCTGCCAGCCGATATTGCAGGAAGCATAATTTTGTATATTTAGGAAGTAAAAACGCCGCCCTATGTCTATAAACATATCTATTGTTGTTTATGCCCTTCTTACTGGGTTCTTTTTATCCTGCAAGAAAGGTCCGGATGTGACGGCTACTATTGCACCAACATCTTTTGATACCGATAGTTCTATCGCACATCTTAACACTCCGAGATTAGCGGGTAGTCATCATTGGCGCCGTGAATGGTTAAATGCATGCTCACCAATGCCCTATTGGCCATTCGGCTTCGACAAAGACACTACGGTCAATATAGAAGTGCTCAACGACTCTACTATCAAAGTGATGAATTGGGTAATGAAGAGGGTATCCAGGATCAGCTCTTACGTCGAAGACTCAACAAACTACCTATATTTTACTGATAGCACAGCAAGTACTAACTACACCTATGCACCAAGCATTGCATTTAAATACACCTCTGACAGTATGTGGTTCTATCACCTTCGCGGATGCTGGTATTACCGATATAGCAGCCAACTCTAGTTCAGAAGCGTCTTCACCTTATCTATCACAGCTTGCAAGCCTGAAACATCCTGGCCCCCTGCAGTAGCAAGATTCTTCTGGCCACCACCACCACCTTTGATAAGCGGGGCTACATGCTCTTTGATGATCTTACCTGCATCCAGGCCTTTAGCAGCATTTACCTTATCGTCAATGCCTACGGCTACGAAGGGTTTACCGCCGATATTAGCACCAAGCACCACCACGTGATCGTTTACATGATGTTTGATATCCATGCAGAGTTTCTTCAGGGCATCAGGAGAACTAACATTCACTATATCAGCAATAAAGTTTACATCCCCTATTACTTCATCCTTTGCCAGGACTTCATTACGGATAACAACGAGCTGACGAGCCTCCATTGACTCAACGCTCTTCTCCAGCTGGGATTTCTCTTCCTGTAGCTTTTCTATCGCCTTTACAGGGTCTTTGGGATTCTTCAGCTGGTTTTGCATCTCGTGCAGGAGCGCAAGTTTGCCATTGAAGTATTCAAGTGCAGCCTTACCGCTCACCGCTTCTATACGGCGAACTCCGGCAGCGACGGCTCCTTCGCTTGTTATCTTAAATACACCAAGCTGCCCTGTAGTTCCTACGTGGGTACCACCGCAAAGTTCTATAGAATAGCCCGGATCCATGATCACTACACGAACGCGATCACCATATTTTTCGCCGAAGAGAGCCATTGCCCCCATCTCCACAGCTTCATCTTTTGACATTTCACGGATCACTACGTCTACATTCTCACGTATCTTATTGTTGACGACCTCTTCTATCTGAGCTGCTTCGTCGTCAGTCACTTTGGCAAAGTGAGAGAAGTCGAAGCGAAGGTGCTCTTCATTTACCAGCGATCCCTTCTGCGCTACGTGTGTACCCAGTACCTGGCGGAGCGCCGCGTGCAGCAGGTGGGTAGCACTGTGATGCATTTCCGTAGCGCGGCGCCTGTGCGCATCTACTTTTGCAAGAACGCCACCGCTGAGATCGGCAGGTATTATTTCTGCGAAGTGTATGATAAGGTCATTCTCTTTCTTTGTATCAATGATCTGGATGGTTTCGTCGCCAAACACCAGCTCGCCGGTATCCCCTACCTGTCCGCCGCTTTCAGCGTAGAAAGGAGTATTGTTTAATACTATCTGGTAAGATTCTTTGCCTTTTGCTTTTACCTTACGGTAACGGAGTACCGCGGCTTGAGCCTCGAGGCTATCGTAGCCTACGAATTTAGTAGCGCCTTCCGCAACGGTTACCCAGTCCTCTGTATCAAGCGCCGTGGCAGCACGGCTGCGGTCTTTCTGCTGTTTCATTTCAGCTTCAAAGGCAGGCTCGTCAACACTGAGGCCCTGTTCGCTTCCTATCAGTCTTGTCAGATCTATTGGGAAGCCGTAAGTATCATATAATTCAAAAGCAGCCTTACCATTTATTACAGTGGTGTTCTGCGATTTGGTATCGTTAACTATCTCATCTATTTTCTTCAAACCCTTATCAAGGGTGCGGAGGAAAGCTTCTTCTTCTTCTTTTACCACTCTGCTTACCAGGTCAATCTGCTTGTGCAACTCAGGGAATACATTCTCAAACTGCGTAGCCAGCACCGGCATCAGCAGGTGAAGCAGGGGATGCTTGTGGTCAAGATAAGAATAGTAATAACGGCACGCACGGCGAAGGATGCGGCGTATCACATAGCCTGCACCTGTGTTAGATGGCAACTGGCCATCGGCAATGGTGAAGCCTATAGCACGTATGTGATCGGAAATAACGCGGAAAGCGATATCTGCTTTGCTATCAGTATAACCGTATTTTTTCTTTGTGAGCTTTTCTATTTCAGCAATAGTACCTGTGAATATGTCGCTATCGTAATTGCTTTGTTTGCCTTGCAGTACCCGCACCAGGCGTTCGAAGCCCATACCTGTATCTACGTGTTGTGCAGGTAATGTTTGCAGGGAACCGTCCTTCTGCCTGTTGAACTGCATAAATACGTTGTTCCATATCTCTATCACCTGCGGATGGTCTGCATTTACGAGTGCTTTACCATCTACTGCTTTACGTTCTTCATCGCTACGGCAGTCAACATGTATTTCGCTGCAGGGACCACAAGGACCTGTATCGCCCATTTCCCAGAAATTATCCTTCTTATTGCCCATGAGGATGCGGTCCTCGGCTATATACTGCTTCCAGAAGTTGTACGACTCTTCGTCTTTGGCAAGATTCTCTTTGCCATCACCTTCAAATACGGTAACGTAAAGCCTGTCCTTAGGTATCTTGTATACTTCGGTGAGCAGTTCCCAACTCCATTCTATTGCTTCTTTCTTAAAATAATCACCAAAGCTCCAGTTGCCCAGCATCTCGAACATGGTGTGGTGGTAGGTATCAACGCCTACTTCTTCCAGGTCGTTGTGCTTACCGCTTACGCGGAGGCATTTTTGTGTGTCAGCTATTCGTTTGTGCGCAGCTTGTTTATTGCCCAGGAAATAGTCTTTGAACTGGTTCATTCCCGCGTTGGTGAATAGCAGGGTAGGGTCATTCTTTACCACAATAGGGGCAGAGGGAACGATGTTATGTCCCTTCCCTTTAAAAAAATCTAAAAACTGTTGCCTTATCTCGTTAGCCGTAAGCATAATATATTATCAGTAAGTGTGCGAAATTACGGCTAAATAGCTACAGTAGAAAATGAGACAAAGGGCGTCAGGCGTTAAATTGAGAACAATTGCCGGAATAGCTCCTCCTTCGTTTTGCTAAAATGCGCCGCGACATCTGAGATAATGGCAGAAAGAGTACCAATGCGTAAAGGATTATGGTTGGGCACGGTAATGTGATGCTCGCCATTTTGTTGTGTTGTAAGACGGATATGACTTCCTGTCTGTCTTGTAGAGACGTACCCAAGTGGCTTAAGTAGCCTGACCAGTTCGGTTCCTGTTAGATCCCTGGGAATTTTCATGCAGCAAACACTTCTTCCTTTACTACATGCAAACGTATGAGCCTTTTTCTGTCATCATCAAAATGGCAATGAACGGCATCTTTTACGGCATCGCGCAGGCCATCCATTGTGTCTGCATCAGTATAGATGGACACGCCCATGCCTTTGGCCGTAAACCCGCCTTCCGGGCTTTCTTCAACTAAAAAGATAACTTCTTCCATACTATACAAATTTAAGAATATCGGGGCAATAGTTTGACGCAAATAAGTCAAAAAGTTCAGGCAAGCTTAGTTCCGAGCACTAAATCAGCTGATCCCCCTTATATTTGTTAAGTGAGTTTCTTATATCCATTATTCCTTATTGCGGGGCTTAGTTTAGCTATTCCTGTGCTCATTCACCTGTTCAACCTCCGGAGGTATAAGACCGTATTTTTCCCGCATACCCGTTTTCTGAAAAATATACAGCTGCAATCGCAGAAGCAGTCGCAACTGAGGTACAAGTGGCTGCTGGCAGCACGCCTGCTTTTCCTGGCAATGCTGATACTGGCATTTGCCCAGCCTTTTTTCAACGATAGCAGCAAGACCGGAACAGCAAACCGCACCCAGGTGATCTATATAGATAACTCCTACAGTATGTCGGTAAAAAAAGGTGCGCGCAGCCTGCTGGATATTGCCAAAGATGCCGCCCGCAAACAGATCCAGAACGGACCTGTGGGAACCAGGTATGTGGTCCTCACCAACGACAAGCCTGTAAGTTATAAACCAATACCGGCTGATAAAGCGCTAACTGCCATCGCCGCAGTTGATTTTTCAGCCTCAGGCAAGGGCTCTAACCAGGTATTTGCTACTACGCAGAGCGTGATACAGGGCGAGGCTATGCCTGCGGCCGATCTTTACTACTACTCTGACTTCCAGGAAAATTCTTTTGCTGCCAACAAGGATGTAAATCTTACGAAGAACATTACTTTCCATGGCGTGCCGGTGCAGGCTGAAGCTATACAGAACATATACATAGATACTGTGTACCTGGATGCACCTGTGCTACAAACCGGCCAGAACAACCGGCTGGTTGTGCGCAGCAAAAAGACAGGTGAGTTACCGAAAGAAACCGCGATCATACAGTTATCCGTAAACGGGCAGGTGAAGAGTGCCGCAACGCCGCAGTTCAACGACAAAGACGAGAGCATAGACACACTAAGTTTCCAGGTGAGTGATGCCGCCTGGCAGAAGATAAGTATCAGTGTAAATGATGCATCTCTGCGCTACGACGATACTTTCCGCATCTCAGCGCGGTCTTCATCCAACCTTTCGGTACTGGTGCTGAATGAGGGGCAGGCCAATCCCTACATACAGGCGGCATTCCGCTCTTACAACGGATTCCGCCTGAACCAACAGGACATAGGGACTGCCCCGCCCGATCTCAAAGACTACAATCTTATTATACTGAACGGGATCACCCGCCTGGACGCGGGACTGGCTCAATCGCTGAATGCTGCGCTGCAATCGGGTAAGAGCATCTGCATATTTCCCGGCAGAAGCAGGGATGTAAGCGGGCTG
>DASPNB010000576.1:0-2262 GCA_035626755.1 Flavipsychrobacter sp. | reverse complement strand
GGCTATTCACCTTCAAGCCCCTGGGGCTTGGGAGATAGTTTTATGTTCTGCTGGTTAATCGTTTGGAAGAGATGGACTCAAGTCCATACAGTTTTAGGAATGGTAAGGCTGTGGTCCCCGGGCTGAAGCCCTGGGGTTAGGAAAAGGCAGGGAGGCGGTAAGAGGCTTTGACAAGCTAGGGCAGATTGGAATAACAGTTAAAGCAAACCGCGATAGTTCAGTGGCAGACTGATTCAGAAAAAAGGCGGGTAGTGAAAACCACCCGCCGTAATGCTTTTTAAAAATTAGAAGTTTAGAGCAATGAGAACACCCCTCCGCACATGAGAATACCTGCAAGGTGCAACATGGAAGAATAAGATTTGGGATTATGTTACCGAACTATAAATAATGCTTCCCGAATAATGAAAATGGCTGGTTGAACGATGGCAGCTTGGTTACTGTACAGCTTAAATTGAACAACATTTACTTTGCTTGTCTTCTATTAACATCACCTTAAGGTTGATAACTAATTTAACCAAATCATACTATTAGTTATATTTTTATCACTGATATTTAATGACTTGCCAGCTTGAGAACTCTTTTGTACAATAATGTACGCTTGCCTGAAGAAAGAATACCTGTCCTATCCTCCTATTACCGCGAACCAAAATGCTTTGCATGAACTACAAATTCCGGCGCCAACGCTCAGCTTCCTTATTAACCATATCAAAGAATGCCTGTAAGAAGACGTTTTTCCCGGTTCTTGTCCTTTTTCTAGTTCATACTAGCTTGCAGGCGCAAGAGCAGGCTTTTCTAACTCCGCGAAAAGCGAAAGAGTTAACCATTGAAGAGCTGATGAACGTGGAAGTGGTGATGGTGTCGCGAGTACCGGAGAAGTTAACAGAAGCTGCTTCGGCTATCCAGGTGATCACCAACGAGGATATCCGCCGATCGGGTGCTACACATGTGGCAGAAGCTTTACGCCTGGCGCCTAACCTGCAAGTGGCGCAACTCAATTCAAGTGTCTGGATCATTAGTGCCCGTGGGTTCAATAACATTTTCGCCAATAAGCTGCTGGTAATGATTGACGGCAGAACCGTTTATACGCCTTTGTATGGCGGTGTACTGTGGGAGCAACAGAACTTGCAGCTGGAAGATGTGGATCGCATTGAGGTGGTAAGCGGCCCCGGAGGTACTCTATGGGGAGCAAACGCAGTTAACGGGATCATTAACATCATTACCAAAAATGCTTCCGAATCGCAAGGCCTCTATGCCTCGGTAAGCAAAGGAATAGAATGGGACAAGGCAGGCGTTCCCCGCAATGGCCTGGAGCATGCTGCCACCTTGCGTTATGGCGGAAGAATTGGTGACAACCTGTCGTACAGGGTTTACGGCCAGTACTTTGAACGCGACCATACGGCACTTCCCAATGGTATATTAAACAACGATGCCTGGAACATTGCACAAGGAGGCTTTCGTATGGATTGGAATGCCTCGGCAAAAGATGCCGTGACTTTACAAGGAGAGTATTATGGAGGAAAAAGAGAAACGACCAAGAATAACTCTCCCCTGAACGGACAAAACATATTGGCCCGGTGGTCGAGGGTATTATCTGACCGTTCAGACTTAGCGGTGCAGTTATATTTTGACCGATATTACCGTGAGGATGCCCCTACCCTTTCTTATGATAAAATGAATACGGTGGATGTTGACCTGCAACACCGGTTTGGCCTTGGTAAGCGGCACAACCTTGTTTGGGGAGGCGGTTACCGCTTTGTAAAAGACGATGCTTTTTATGATCCTGTAATGATAGCGGGAATTGTGCCCCGGTTTAAACGACTGGATCTCTTTAGCGCTTTTGTACAAGATGAGTTCCGCTTTACTGAAAGCTTACGGCTGACCGCAGGAACCAAACTTTTACATAACGTATATACAGGATGGGAATGGCAGCCCAGTGTACGTGTGGCCTGGATGAAACGAAGGAATACTTTGTGGGCCGCTGTATCAAGAGCAGTAAGATCGCCAAGCCGCTTTGATGTAGACTACTTTTTACCTATGACGCCACAACCACCGAATGTGCCTTCTGTTGCCGGTGGACCCAACTTTGTATCGGAGAAGGTGTTGGCGTATGAGGCAGGCTTTCGGATGCAGCCTACTACCAAAGCAAGCATTTCCGTTGCCGGCTTTTATAATGATTACGATGATGTGTACAGTGTAGAAGCATTGCCAGGCACTTTAACCTACCAAATACAGAACGGATCGGAGGCAACGTCCTGGGGGCGG
>DASPNB010000575.1:0-2104 GCA_035626755.1 Flavipsychrobacter sp. | reverse complement strand
GCTGGACATGAACCACAAGTACAAAGAGACATCGGAAGGCGGGCTGGCCACTAAGATAAAAGGCGAGGACGGCAATCCTATGCCTCTGAGCCTGCCGGAATGCTGATGATTTTAAATGTTATTTTTGCCGCATGAACCTTTCTTTTCCTGAAGAGCTTTTCGGCTCCCGATATAATAAAGACAATTTTTTTCTGCTGGCGGGGCCATGTGTAATTGAGAGTGAGGATGTAGTGATGCAGACAGCGGAAAAAGTTGTTTCCATATGTGACAAGCATAAGATCCCGCTGGTATTCAAATCTTCTTACCGCAAGGCAAACCGTACCCGGTTAGATAGCTTTACGGGCATAGGCGATGAGGCAGCGCTGAAAATACTGGCAAAGGTTCGCGAGAAATTCGGTGTGCCCGTCGTGACCGATATTCACGCAGCCGACGAAGCCGCGATGGCTGCGGAGTATGTGGATGTTCTGCAAATACCTGCGTTCCTATGCAGGCAAACGGATATACTCGTGGCAGCCGCAAAAACCGGAAAGGTGGTGAATGTAAAGAAGGGGCAATTCTTAAGTCCTGAAGCCATGCAGTTTGCCGTCACCAAATTGCAGGAGAGTGGCAACGATAAAATCATGCTCACAGACAGGGGAACTACATTTGGCTACCACGACCTGGTCGTAGACTACCGTGGTATTCCCACCATGCAGCAAATGGGTGTGCCTGTTATATTGGACTGTACACACTCCCTGCAGCAACCCAACCAGAGCAGCGGGGTAACCGGCGGTAATCCTGAAATGATAGAGACCATAGTGCGCGCGGGTATAGCGGTAGGCGCTGACGGGTTGTTCATCGAAACACATCCAAATCCTTCTGTTGCAAAATCAGATGGCGCCAATATGCTGCACCTGGACCTGCTGGACGGACTGATGAATAAGCTCACGAAATTGAGGGCAGCTGTCAATACGCTTTAAGGTATAATGTCGTAACCAATTCCATTGTAAGCAGAATTGGTGTACCGGCCATGGTTGAATTCAACGGCCCTGCCGTGCAATATTGTGTTGTAATAATTCCAAACCTCTTCCGGTACCGGTTTGCGCAGGTTCATAAAATAACTGTGTTCATACCCTACCAGCCTATTGAAATTAACATAGTGCGCCTTAGGGCTAAGCGGTCCCCTCAACCGCCTGCCGAGCTGACGTTTTTTATTAAATAGTTCCGGCCAGAGCAAAGTGACATCCTCAGGATTGTACTGCACATAAATGTTCTCGGCAAAGGCTATTCTATTCAGCCATTTGGCATGTCGCGCTTGTGGCACGCATGGTGCGTTGAGTATCATATTGTCGACCCACACCACATCGTTTATGGGTGCCAGTTTTTTCTTTTTTACCGTTTGCCTGATGAGGTAGTTGCCCATGCTGTGAAAGAACAGGCTGAGGTTGCCGGTTCCCATTTTGCCGGAGAGTTTATAGGCCTGTATGGTGTCCAGCACCGCCGCATAGTCTTCGTAACAATGCCGTGCATTACTGATGGCAAAAAGATAATTGCCCAATTGTTTCTTCGTAGTAGTAATGCTTGGATAGTCGAGCATAATGACATTTACGTTGTGTTGCGATGCCATCGTCATGCCGCGGTTCACTTCAGAAGTGAATATTTTGCCCATGCCCTCCGTGTACACCACCCAGTCTTTGCTTTTATGACGGGTCAGGTTGATGGCTTTTTCCATATCGCTTACCTGCAACACATGCCAGCGGCCATTGTAGGCATATACGAAGAAATAAAGCAGGTCGCCATTGCCGCGTTCTTCGCTCATAAAGCGCAGGCTGTCATCAGTGATATACCGGTTGGTAACGACAACTATGGATGTATCTACTTTTGAAAGATCTGCCTTGTAGTTTTTTTCAAATACCAGTTTCTTCCACCAGTCCTCTTTGTTGAAAGGATATTCCCTGCTGTAGGCCGAGAGGGAAATATGCATCAATAGCAATATGGTTATTGTCTTATACATATAAACCTAACAAACAAAGGTTTTGCATAGTTTAAAGTTACGTGGATTTTAAATGAAGCTGATGAGGGGATAGATTTTCGCACATTTATCACTAATTTGAACCCTTCAATT
>DASPNB010000574.1:0-9217 GCA_035626755.1 Flavipsychrobacter sp. | reverse complement strand
TGTGATCATCAAAAGCATGGTGCAAGGGCAGTTCTTTGAAAGGAAACAGCTTTGCATTGTCCAGCACTTTCTTCAGGTCGAAGTTGCGCTGGGAACAGGCAAAGAAAACACCTTCGCGATGCAGGTGCTTCGCCAGGTATTTCTGTTCTGTTTGCCCCGGTGTGGGTATTACAATAGCTTTCTTGTTCATAGCCACCAGGTCCATTAATGTAGAATAGCCGCTTCGGCAAACCACCATCGACGCATTTTGCAAAAGCGGCTGCAGGTCTTTCCTTGTCACCTTCCCGTACCAACTTATATGTTCAGGAATGTTCGCAGGTCTCTGTGAATTGTTCGATCCCTCTACAAACACCACCTTGCCTTTATAGCCCTGCACCTGCTCCCAGAGCATTTGCGAAAGAAGGGTCCGCTGCGGCTCAGGTCCTGAAAGCAAAACAAGTAAATGCTCACCGTCTCTTTCTTCTCTCACCTCAAACTGTGAAAGCAAGCCAATATAGGCAGCATTCACAGGTGGCACTTTCGGATGGGAGAGTTTACCGGCCATACTTTCCCCTGAGGCAACATCTACCACCCAGCATTTGCTGAAGCGCTGTAGGTATTTGTAGTGTAGTCTTCGCAGCATATCGTCCGCCACTTGACCCAATCCTGTCCTTACCGACAATTGATGAGTCATTATTACGGAAGGAATTTTTTTGTGAAACAGCCCATACCTGTTATCCGAAATGATTCCGTCAAAACCTTGTCGCGCAGTCTGCTCTATCAGCCAGTCATTCTCTTGTCTTATCGCAGCAAGCAGCCTGGGCATTTGCCTGAACATTGCAAACACAAAGCCGCTGCCGCTCTTACTATAGCTGATGTTATAACCGGGCAGATCAATGGTTTCTATACCCGGAAAGCTTCCCTTTATAAAACGCCGTTGCCAGTCGTTTCCAGCCACCACAACTTTGTGCCCCAGGCCCTGTAGATACTGTATCAGCGGCACACAGCGGCTGCTGTGACCAAGGCCCCAGTCGAGGGGAGCTACCAGTATCCGTTTAACACCCGATGCCAATATTTATGCTTATTTTTACAAAAGTAGATAAGCTGTTGATAATGAGAAGAAAATTGCTGGTTTATATGCTGGCCTTGATTTTTGGCACTGTGTTGGCACAAAGTTGTAATACGACTAAGAAAGGTTGCGGTTGTGGCAATGACCTGAACAAAGTCCACCGCGCCAAACGGGTCTTTTAAAATGATGTCTTATGCTACGGGGTCATAAAAAAATATGGATGCACTATGTAAAGGATATTATCGCCTGCGATGTTTACTCGGCGGTCTTCCTTGCCTCCTATATGCGTCACGCTATAATAAACAGAACTTATTCAGATTCACTGGAAATAGTGGATCTGCAGAAATATAAAGTATTGAAACAACCCGCCAAAGTAAGGCAGTCTATCAGGGAGCGCGCAAGCATACCTTTCGTGTTCGTGGTAGGGAAGAACTAACGGCCTCTATAGATACATCACAGTCCCGTCCTCAGCGACGGGATTTTTTATTGCCCAAAAAGAAAGACAAGGAGTGCAGGCTCCCTGTCTTCTCTTTTTAGAACACACACCTTTTATATCTTTTGCACTTTTATAGTGTCTACACTGCCTTTGTGCTTCACGCGGATGATATAGATACCTGCGTTCAGGTTCTGGCCGTCGCTGCTGAGGCCATTCCACGCAAATGTCTTACTACGCACGTCTTTTTTGCAGAATACAAGACGACCGGTGATGTCAAACACTTCTACCATATCTATTTCGTCAGGGCTCTCTATCGTCATGTTGGCACTAAATGGATTAGGGAAGCACGTAACCTGGCTTACCGTCTTGGTCTCAGTTTCTTCTACGCTGGTAGCTACCACAGCAGTATCATCTTCAGTACCAATTGTATCTCCGTTTTCCAGTGTTCTATCATGGCAGCCCGGATAATAACTGAATCATTAAGCCACAGCCAGGAATCATAAATGAAGGAATTGGGAGGCAGTTCGAAGTTGATAATACCTTGCAGAGAGTCGTTCGGTCCTGTGGTAATGGCCGTGCCGTTTAGTGTAAAAGTAAGTTGAACATCCGCATACAAGCCCTTGGGCGTCACCTCCATTAGCACGCCCGACAGGTTGTCATTGGCTTTGGTGTTCCACCAGTTGGCATGATGCACCATGTACGAATTATTGTTACCGGCGAAGCAAAAGGTATACGATAGTAATATACCTGCGACAAGGAAAAGAACTTTGTTCATAAGGTATTGATTTAGGTTTTAGAAATAGACTGTCAATACCACTAGACGCCGGGGTGAGCATAGTGTTAGATAAAAAACAAGAAAATTTTAACTAAAAATAAATAGCCGCTGAGCCACAATAAACTGCGGGCATTTTGAGTTAAGCGGCGTATTAGCCCTTTCCGTAACTTTATAGAACCAAAACACCACCTATGAGTTTCAGAACGATCCTAAGTAGCGTACTCTTGCTCCTCGCTGCCTCAGCCTGCAGGAAAGATCCTGCAAATCCTGCCCAACTGGCAAATACAAATACAGATTCCGCGCAAACAATAGATTCTTCTCTCACCATGCGCCATACCCAAAACATGGCGGGGACTTATACCTTCAAAAAATACCGCCATCAAAACGGGAATTACAATTACCTGCTTGATACCAGCTTTTCTATTGCGGTCCTAAACGACACTACTATTTCTCTTTGGGGATATCAACTACCCTATAGCAGGTCAGGCCTGATAGGAAGCATCAATGGCTCCGGTATTTGGATGCCTGCGGATACTACTGAATACCTGCTATTCGGCGCTGGCGGTAACGGCGTCTTGGCAGTAGAATACTATTACGACTCCGACAGCATTGTTATACACAACCTGTCTGCTGCAAATTTTGACCGCTACTTAGCTCAATAAATGGAATTGGGAGTATCCTGTAAGGACAAATTATTGGCCCTATATAGCCGATTTCCGGCCTTCAAGCTCTGCCTTAAGCACATCCAGGTCACGGCCCATCAGCCCTTCATTGGCCAGGTAAATATTGCCTTTAAAGAAGAGTACACGCTTTTCATCATCGTGGCCCTTCTTCACCATGAAGAAGTGAATATTATCGCTGAGGTAATACTTATAATCCTCCATTAAGGGGTGTTGTTTCATTATAATGAGAATTTTGAATAAAGCTGCATAAAACTATGCCACTTATAGCCTTATAAGATCAAAATACAGGCAAACCGCCGCAAAGGCTGTGATGAGACTAATCGCTCCTGCTGTAATAAGAAAGAACTGGCTATTGGTTCGGGTGTGATAGTGCATTCCGTCAAAGATACGCTTTTACACCCGTGATACCTATTTTAGGGGGATAACCTACAGGATGAGCTTAGCCTGAGGCCTTTATACAGGTATAAAATAATACTCCTGTCAATACCAAATAAAAAGCCGACCTTCACCATTCATCAAAACGCGATTTTTGTATTTATGGGTCAGGAGACAATGGGTAAAAAAGAAAGAGAACAGAAAAAGAGGAAAAAACAGAAGGAAAAAGAAGAACGTAAGAATGAACGTGCTGCTAACAACAGCAAAGGTAAAGGCATTGAAGATATGATGGCCTATATCGACGAAAATGGTAATATTTCTAATACTCCGCCCGATCCCACCCGAAAGAAAAAGGAAATAGATACAGAAACGATACAACTGGGCGCCGCTAAACGCGAGCCCGAAGATCCTGCAGAACGTATAAGGGAAGGAATTGTATCCTTCTTCAACGATGCAAAAGGTTATGGCTTCATTGCCGATACCAGGAGCGGGCAGAATGTATTCGTACACGCCAACAATCTCAGCGAACCGATTAAGGATCGCGACAAAGTAACTTTCGAAATAGAAAGGGGTGCCAAGGGACCTGTGGCTGTAAGAGTAAAGAAGATTAAATAATTTCAGAAGGCTTCGGCCGGTAAATAATAAAGCGGAATGCAACAATGTTGCATTCCGCCTTTTTGTATCGTTTAGCGGAAGGGTATCTTCCGGTTTTCAAATTCTGCCAGCAAGACCTCAAGGCTGCGGCCCATCAGCTTTTCATTAGCTATATATACCTTGTCTTTGTAGAACAGCACTCTTTTCACAGTATCATCATACTCGTCATTCCTTACAATGAAGAAGTGAACATTGTCTTCCAGGAAGTATTTGTGGTTGTCTATCAAAGCTTGCATTGTAGTCGCGGGCTGGATCTTAGCTATTCCGTAGCACCCGCTACAAGGTACACCTATCTGCCCGGTTATTACTATTTTATTTTACCTCTGCAGCCGCTACGGCAGCAAGCTTAGGCACCCTGATGACGCGCAGCCAGTTGAGCAGCAGGATGATAGGGTAAACAGGGTCCAGCTCATGCCAGCGGTAGCCGAAGTTGATGGCGGAGGGGCGCTTGTGATGGTTATTATGATAAGACTCACCCAGCATAAGCACATCTACTACCAGCAAATTCTCAGATGTATTCTTCAGCTTAAAATTCTTGTACCCAACCTTGTGCGCAAACCAGTTGATAATAGCTCCGTGAAAAGCACCCATTGCTATAATAACAGGAAGCAGGAGGTACATCCAGGCTGCTGCGCCGGACATGATAAAAAATGCTACATAAGCCGCTACCCAAAGCACGCGTGAAAGCGTAGAGTTGGCCCAGCGGTCAAAAGCCGGCCACTCGGGCAGATTCTTAGTATACTTTTCATCTACCTGCATCTTTCCTGAATAGATATCTCTGTAGATTTTTCTCGTCCGCATCATCATGGAGAAGATATTAGACGAAAAATTGGGAGAATGCGGGTCAAGCTCTGTATCCGTGTGAGCGTGATGCAGGCGGTGCATAATAGCATAGGCCCGCGGACTCAGATAATGCGAGCCTTGCGTAATGTAAGTGAATATAAAGAAGACGCGCTCCCAGAACTTACTCATCTTAAAGGCCCCGTGTGAGGCGTAACGGTGATGAAAGAACGTCTGTGAGAACAGCGACAAATACCATACTGCGATGAAAAAAATGATAACAGGCATAAATATCCTTGATTAAAAAATGAGATCAAGAATGGAATGAAAAAATGACTGGTACTTAGCAGTGGCGGGATCGCCCGTATAGATGTGCCTGAAAAAATTAAAAAACCTACTTGATAGTTACGATGGTAACAATCTAAAAGTACGAGATCTATTGTTAAGGAATCCCTTTTAAACCACCGACTTACGGCGCCGTGACACTACAGGAACAGTTTTAACAACTTCCTTTACTTCAACCGGTGTCTCCACCTCCGCCAGCTTCGGAATGGTGATAATGCCCAGCCGGTTGAATAGCAGGATTATAGGATAAACAGGGTCCACCTCGTGCCATTTGTGC
This sequence comes from Flavipsychrobacter sp., assembly GCA_035626755.1. GTDB lineage: Bacteria > Bacteroidota > Bacteroidia > Chitinophagales > Chitinophagaceae > MKUN01. The sequence goes on along the minus strand of DASPNB010000574.1, from coordinate 3,844 downwards.
CCGAAGTTGATGGCTGAAGGATGCTTGTGATGATTGTTGTGGTACGACTCACCCAGCATAAGCACATCTACTACCAGCAGGTTCTCCGATGTATTCTTCACAAAGAAGTTCCTGTAGCCATATTTGTGCGCAAACCAGTTGATAATAGTACCGTGAAAACCACCCATACAAACGATAACAGGCAGCAGCAGATATTGCCAGGGCGATGTAGCGAAAGCAATAAAGAAAGCAAGATAAGCAGCTGTCCACAGGAAGAAAGAAGGCCAGCCTGTAGCCCAGCGGTCAAAGCTTTTCCATTCAGGCAGGTTCTTGGTGAACTTTTCTTCCACCTCTATCGTGCCGTGGTTGATGCCTGCGTAGAAACTGCGGGTACGCAGCATCATATGTATAAAGTTAGGGGAGAAGTTGGGTGAATGCGGGTCCTTATCGGTATCGGTATAGGCGTGGTGCATGCGGTGCATGATAGCATAGGCCCGCGGACTCATATAGTGCGCTCCCTGGGTAATGTAGGAGTATATGAAGAAGACACGCTCCCAGCGCTTGCTCATCTTAAAAGCGCCATGCGAGGCATAGCGGTGATGAAAAAAGGTTTGGGCAAAAAGAGAGAGGTACCATACTGAAATAAAGAAAACGAGAACAGGCATAAATTAATCCTTGATTTTAAAAAAGGCTGATCAAGGATGGAATAAAAAAATTAAAACCCTGCTTGACGCGCGCAAAGATACGGATATAATGGCCAAGGATGGCACAGATAGCAAGGATATATATAAGGAAACTTTCTGAACCGGGCTAAGTGCCTGCTATTGCACATGATATCTCAGCAGGCGCAGTTCCTGGGCTTCGAAGTTCCGATAGAATAATGATTCTATGTATTTCACTCTCCCTATATTCTTTGCATACCAGGCATTGAGGTGCAGGTCGGCTTTGGAGGGATCTGCATAGTCATATGTAGTGGTAACAGCCGAAGCCACAAATGAGCCCGCAGGTACGGTGATGGTAGAATCCCTCACCGTCATCTTCACGTTTCGCGTCACGGTGTCCATTGCGGCCAGGCTGGGGCCAAAAGCATCGGAATCAAAAAATGTGCTGAAGTCAACAGACGAGAACTCAATCTCCCCGCTGCTGCTCACTATATAGTGAAGGGAATCGCGCAGGAATTTAATAGTGGGGAAGAAACCCGTATAGGGCATCGTCACGCATTTGAAATAATTCTTTTCATTAATCAGGGTATCCTTTTCTACATAGCTGCTGTCATAAACCCCCAATGCAGCACTGGAGTCCGTCAGCAGGTTCACGAAGTAGCGCTCGTATACCCAGTAGTTGCCCACGTTCAATGCAGAGTAACTGGGATACGACGGGGGTATGGGCACATCAGCCGGCTGCACTTGCTGCTTTTTACAGGAGGCTATTGCAAGACATACAGCGACAAGGGCTGTCCCGGTGATTTTCATGGAAAAGTTTTCAGAAAAAACGCTGTGGAGGGAAAGTATATTATACGGGCAATAATAATGTACAGCCGGCGTTAGCCATTCTGCTACCTCGGCGCACGCTTCCTGGCTTCCAGCTCAGTCCTCAGTATCTCCAGGTCCTGGTCCGTTAGTTTTTCTTCTGCCAGGTACACATTACCCCTGTAATACACCACTTTGCGCTCGCGCGTCTCGTCTCTTTTTACTACAAAGAAGTGAATGCTGTCGTTCAGGTAATACCTGTAATTTTCAAGCAATGGATGTTTCATAACACAGATTTTTTTCGTGGCCACAAATAAACTGCTTGATAAGGCTGGCACATTCCGCCGGTCAGGCAAGATGATGCACTTAAAGTTACGGAAAATCCTTGCCCAATGGTGTTAATTCGCCGGGGAAATCTCAAAATGTCGCCCAAGACCTCTGCAATTGCTTCTTTTACTTTTTTAGTCGCAGATATACCGGGTAATAATAGTACTGGTCTTTAGAATAATCCCCTCCCGAAACAGAGATGGATTTAGGCGACTGGTAGCAGTATTTGTTTTTCATATCGCAGTCAAAATTCATGACCACGTCTGTTTCTATTATATCCCATACCCTGAAAACCTGCTGCGTTGCGGGTATCTCTATTTCATATTCATGCCCCGGTACCAAACGGACGTCTTTGAAACCGGTACCGACATAATCATGGTGGTAGTCGCTGTAATGCACTGTGTCTGCAAGCGTATAAGTAGACTCAAGTATAAGCGTGCTGAACGAGTCACTGAATTTGCGCACAATCACGGTGTCAAGCTCTTCGGGGCTATAATTGTTGGCGAAAATAAGAGTATAAGACAGGGTCATGCACTTAACAGGGCAGCTTTGTGACACCGGTAGAACGGAAAGCGGTTCCTCCTTTTTACAGGCAGAAAGACTCAATAAGGTAAAAGCGAAAAAAACCAGGGCTTTCATAAGTAGTATTCTGCCGCACAAAGTATGCCAAATTGATCTACGAAAGTCTACCCCATTGGCGCAAATCTTTTTCGGCTTTCCTGCAAAAAGAAATATACCTGTACCTGCAGAGACAATAATACTAATCCACCAACGGTGGAGGTGATAGAACTGGGCATAATGACACAGCCTGACGCCAAAGACAGATGTGATGCTGAGCATGAGATCTGGCGGCTCGGTGGCGGAGAATGTACGCTGAGAGGCTAAGGTCCGCTAGTCTTTCAACATCTTGTACGTAGCTGTGTGGCCATCTTTTTCGAGCCGTAGCAGGTAATGACCTGTTTGCCAGCCGGAAACATCAATGCTGCTGCAGTGGGAGTAGCGTGCTATAACACGACCGACGAGGTCTGTCACTACAACTTTGTCGAAGTTACCGGTGAGGTACAGGCGGTCCTCAGCAGGATTTGGATAGAATGGCAGGCCTGCATTAGCCACCACATTGTTCACAGCAGTGGATGCTGTATTGAACACCAGGTAATAGGGACCTCCGGACTGGAGATCGATGCGATGGGTAATGGTCATGTTAGCCACGTTGAAGACCGTTACCGAATCGTCATTGTGGTCCACCACCCAAAGTTCCTGTCCGTCAGGGCTGGTGTACATGGTGAACGGGTTGCGCTCTGTAGTAACAGAGTCAACCGGGTCCATCGTGGCTATATTGTAAGTATAGATCTTGTTTTGCAGAGGCACGCTGGCATAGAAGCTTGCATTGTCGTCAGCTATTTCCACGCCGAAAACCTGCGGCAGGGTAACTGAATCCAACTTCTGTTTGGTATTCGCATCTACCTTGTAGATCTTGTTGCCGAAAGCCTCTGTCATGATGGCTGTATTGCCATCGTCAGTAAAGCGTACCTCGTCGCGGGCGAAGGTGCCGCCGGTAGTGAGCGGATAGCTGTTGACGGTTGGCACGCCTGTGTAATCCAATACAGAGAACTGGTTGTTGTTCATTATCCATATTTCCTCTACCCCAGGGCGTTTTTCTAGCATATTGGGCCCGGCCACACCAATGGAATCGTAGGTCTTGGCCACGGGATCGATGATATACACATGAGCGCCGCCGGGCTTGGAAGCGAACAACTTGTCAGAGGTATCGTCGGAGATGATATCACCCACGTAAAGCGTCATGGAGTCCACAATAGCCTCGGTGACTGCATTGATATAATATATCTTGTCGCCGAACCAGTGCGTAACGTAGATAGTGGAGCTATCGAAGGAGCGGGTGAGGTAAAGCATATTCCCGCAGCATACGGTATTGGTCAGTTGCTTGTTCGTAGCGTTAATAACACTGAGTCCACCGGAGCCGGAGAGCCAGGCTTTCTGGGCTGTGGCTGCGATGGTGCAGAAAAGGAGAAGTAGGGGCGTAACTATCTTTTTCATAATGGTGATGTTTT
>DASPNB010000573.1:0-2605 GCA_035626755.1 Flavipsychrobacter sp. | reverse complement strand
CTTAAGTTTATTGTGTCATTCAGGCAGACGGGGCTATTGCTTGTTGCCAGGTAGCCTTGGTTTCCCGAACCTACTGTTACAACTACCGAATCTCTCAAGCTTTCACAACCGCTGATAGTCTGAGATACATAAAACTTAAATGTACCTGTAGCTGCTGTACTTGGAGTAGGTGCAGTTGTGCTGCCGGTACCACCTGTTAGTGTGGAATACCACTTAAGGCCTGTACCAGTCGCCGACACCTGCGAAGGCGAAGTCGCACCCTGGCAATAATAGATCGGGCTGTTCGGAACAGGTAAGGCAACTACCGTTTTATGCGCCGTCATTGTATCACTTACTATAGTACTGTCGCCAAGACAGTTATAGTAAGTTACTGACACCACATACGTATTACTGTTTGCAGTCAAACACGTACTCGTGAAATCTGCAGACAGTGTTCCGCCCGAACCCGTGCCGGCAGTAGTTGCCAGCAGGGTTCCTGAAATGTCGTTCAGCCTCACTGATGAAGCCGAAGATGTACCGTTTGGTATAAAACGGTACGCTTTGTTCATGTTGTTTGATCCCCAGTTGGTGTTGTTTTTGCCCGGGAGGACTGTTGCTGTTGTACTATCTTTCTGTAAACCCGAAATTGCATTACCTGTGTTTTGGTTCGTGCATATCGGCTTATCGTCTATATATAATTCAATTACATTCGTGGTTTCGTAAAGCACAACCTGGAATGTTACCGTTTGGGTAGTACATGCTTGCTGTGGTACTTGGTAATAATTTATAATGAGTTTTCTGTTCGGAGCCGAACCACTAACAATGTAGTGAATGTCGCCGCCGGCAGTTATGTCCAGGTCCTGCAGCGCAGCCATAATTGTTGCCGCGGGATATTCAGAAGAAGGTATTGAGTTAGTGAACAGGCCCGAGTTCATTTGGTAGGCGTTGCTCGAACCGAAGTTAATGGCACCATTAGTACCTATGGTAATTTGGCTATATGCGTTACCGTAATAGCAGAAGTCGAAAGGAAGAGTAATTGCACCGCTGTAAATCTCATCTACAGATGCCAGCGAGGTAGCACCTGTGATGTTGAAGCCGTAGTTGCCGCTATACGACAAAGAGCTATCTATAAGGTAAGTTGTAGTACCCTTTATATCAGTCAAGCTCGAGTGTAGCGTAAAACAGTTTACGTTACAACCCAGCGTTGTATCATTACCGGCAGAAAGCTGCGCAACACTAGTGTATTGTGCCTCTACATGTATTGAACCTAAAAGAATACCTACTGTCGTTAGTAGCCTTAGGTAGTGGTGCTTCATAAAGCTGTGAATTAGTAAAACAATTCAGGCGTTTCATGCGCCTGCTCTCTCTTTTGTTTACATTATTCACATTGCGTTTTGGTTATTCACACAGTTTTAGGGCTTGTGGATAAATCTCTCTTGGGACTGTAAAAGAAGATAAAGTTTTCCACATCGCCAAGCCTGTCGCGGTTTCCGGACTTAAATTTATGTTAAATACATACTTTACTTGCGCTATTTGAACTCATATAAAATAAAAAAACCGCCTATTTTACTGGCGGTTTCAATATTTTCAAAAATAAAATGTGTGTTCTGTTAAATAAATCTAAATCAGAATTATGGGCTCAAAATCGGGGTCTTTATGCTTCAGATTTTATCATTTTCTGGTACTTCTTACGATCCTCTTCGTCAAGCATGATCTTGCGAAGACGAATGCTTTGAGGCGTAACCTCAATACACTCGTCCTGCTGAATGTATTCCATACACTCTTCCAGGGTCATCTGTATCTTCGGTGCTATGCGTGTGGAGTCGTCTGTACCGCTGGCGCGCATATTCGTAAGCTTTTTGCCCTCAATAGCGTTCACCACAAGGTCTCCGGGCTTTATATGCTCGCCTATTATCTGGCCTGCATACACCTCTTCTCCCGGGTCTATGAAGAAAGAACCTCTGTCCTGCAGCTTATCCATCGAGTATCCTGTAGTGCTGCCACCCTGCTTAGCAAGCAATACACCGTTACTGCGGCCTGGTATCACGCCTTTCCAGGGCTTGTATTCCGCAAATCTGTGCGCCATCACCGCCTCACCGGCAGTATTGGTCAGCATCTGCGAACGCAGGCCTATCAAGCCTCTTGACGGCATATCAAACTCCAGGTGCTGCATCTGGCCCTTGGTTTCCATCACCAGCATCTCACCTTTCCGCTGTGTTACCAAGTCTATTACCTTCCCGCTGAACTCTGCAGGCACATCAACTACCAGTATTTCATAGGGTTCGCACTTCTTTCCGTTAATTTCTTTCACTATCACCTGCGGCTGGCCTACAGTAAGCTCATAACCCTCTCTGCGCATGGTTTCCACCAGTACGCTAAGGTGAAGGATACCGCGTCCGTATACCAGGAACTTATCCGCGTCATCGGTCTCTTTCACGCGCAGGGCAAGGTTTTTCTCCAGTTCCTTGTTCAGCCTGTCACGCAGGTGACGGCTTGTTACGAACTTACCTTCTTTTCCGAAAAAAGGTGAGTTGTTGATGCTGAACTGCATGTTCATAGTAGGCTCGTCTATCGATATAACTTCCAGAGCCTCAGGGTTTTCGAAGTCGGCGATGGTCTCACCTAT
>DASPNB010000572.1:0-14241 GCA_035626755.1 Flavipsychrobacter sp. | reverse complement strand
GTTTTGGCCTGTCGCAGTTGCATCAGCTGCGAGGGCGTGTTGGTCGCGGAGCAGAGCAATCATATTGCATTCTGCTTACGGGTTCTAAGGTTTCCAAAGAAAGTACGCAGCGCATGAGTATCATGACCTCAACTACCAATGGGTTCGTGATAGCAGAACAGGATCTTGCTATGCGCGGCCCCGGCGACTTATATGGGACCAGGCAGAGCGGCACGCTGAAATTCAAACTGGCCGATATAGTGCTGGACGTCGCAATACTGGAGCAGACCCGCAATGCTGCCCAGAAGATAATTGCCGAAGACCCGGGACTGACACATCCCCAGCACCAGGCACTTAAAAATGTGCTACTTCAACATTCAGCGCAGTCTAACTGGAGCAAGATCAGCTAGCAATAGCTGACGATTCTATTACTTTATAATTTCCGGTTTATTATACCTTTGGCAGATATATAACTGACATGTTGCGTTCTATCCTTTTCCTCGTATCAATTCTAATTTCGGTTAACTCTTTTGCACAAAGCAAATTTGAGCAACTGGGCCTGAGCTTTACAGTTCCTATGGGCTGGGAAATAAGCGACCTGGAGAAGGGCGACGCCAGCGTTTACTTCAGCTGCGAAAAGAAAGGCGGGCAAGGAACCGAAGTAGCGGCATTTTCAATTATCGCAATGGATCTGGAGCTGGAAGACCACCTGAAAAACACAAAGGAAGAATATCAAAAGACGCTGTCAGAGCTGGGCGCAAAAGTGAACTGGGACAAGGATATTAAATCAACAACAATAGGTAGTGGCCTTGAGACCGCACAGCTCGGCTTCACTGCTGAAGATGAAACCGGCATGCACAATGGCATGATATACGTGTTCAGGGCCTGTGGCAATACGGTGCTCCTTATCACTTCCTGCTCCAAAAAGGATGCAGCAGCAAATGCCCCCGCATTTGAGCTAATTAACAGCTCCCTCTCCTGCCAATAGATTTTAGCCTTCAGCGGCACCTCACCAGGCGGAGCGAACATATATCAATTATTTAATGCCTGATTTACCCTTTACTAATTAAACAAGTCCGCTTAATTTTGGCTATCTTTGCGCCGCTAAAGAGTTCTTTAAGAAAATATGATCAGTCGCAGAAATATCCGGGTAAAAGTGATGCAGACTTTGTACACTCTCGCCACCATGGAGCCCGGTGAGCAGGAAAACATTAAAAAGACGGGATCTGACCTTCTTAATGAAAAGCTGGGGCGTGCACTCGACCTTTTCGTTATCTCTATTCAATACGTATTCCAGGTAGCCTTATATGCCGAGCCTGATGCACAGAAACGCGCTTCCAAATACCTTCCCTCAGCCGAAGACCTGAACGTAAATACTAAAATAGCCAGCAATGAATTCCTTTGGGAGACGCTCTCCAACAAAACCTTTAAAGAAAAAATAAAGGAGCCGAAGATTGAGCACTTTATTGACAGGGAATGGATCAAAAAGCTATACCAGCAGCTGAGCCAGGAAAGCGAATACAAATCATATACCAGTGCCGGCCTGCGTGACCTCAAAAGTGAAAAGGCAATTATCCGTTTTATTTGGGATAAAATAATATTGGAAAACGAAGACCTTCAGCAGCACTTTACCGATGAACTTCCGGGATGGGAAGACGATAAGGCCATGACCATAATGCTCATGGATAACTTCTTTAAAAGCTCATTCAAGATAAATTTCCTTGATCTTATTTCAGGAGAAAAAAGGGAGTATGCACATAATCTTCTCCATACTGTAATTGACAAGGAAGAGTATTGCATGGAGCTGATACAGCCAAAGCTAAATAACTGGGACGCTGAACGTGTGGCTCTCATAGACCTGCTCATCTTACGTATGGGTGTATGTGAAATGCTGTATTTCCCAACGATACCTACCAAGGTTACCATCAATGAATATATAGAAGTGGCTAAGATGTACAGTACCCCCCAAAGCGGGCAGTTCGTTAACGGTGTGCTGGACAATATCCTGAAAGACCTGGAGCGTGAAAATAAGATCGTAAAAGAAGAAAGAAATCGTAAGTAAATTTGCAATCAATATTTTTTGCATAGTATGAAACAACTGAAAATTTATTCTTTATCCCTTGCATTGCTCAGCCTGGCTGCCTGCGGCGGGAACAGCGCCGAAAATACCGGCACCGAGACTAAAGATTCTACCCTGCTTTCCACAGAACTGGTCAACAATCCCCGCTCTGCAGGAGGAATTGACTCAGTAGATGTTGCCTCAATGCCTACCATTGATTTTAAAGATACCGTTCACGAATTCGGGAAGATCAGGGATGGGGAAATAGTTACCCACGAATTTGAATTCACCAACAATGGTAAAAAACCATTGATCATCTCTGGCGCTACAGCAACCTGCGGTTGTACGGTACCGGCCGTCCCTCGTGAAGCTATTGCCCCAGGTGAATCGGGCGTTATCAAAGTCCGTTTTGATTCATCACACAAATCGGGACACCAGGAAAAGCGAGTTGACGTAAAAACTAATACTGCGCGCGGCACCCATTACCTGGTAATTAAAGCAGAAGTTGAAGAAAGTAAGAACAAACCTCTTAATAATTTAAAACCAAATTCATGAGTCTATTAACAGTTTTATTGCAGGCACAACAACCGGGTGGCGGCTATTTCTCCCTGCTTTTTATGGTAGGTATGATCGCTGTAATGTATTTCTTTATGATACGCCCCCAGGCCAAGCGTGCTAAGGAACAGAAGAAATTTTCTGAAAGCATTACAGTAGGCGAAGACATAGTAACTACTGCAGGTATACATGGTAAGATCAGCCGTGCCAACGAAGATGGCACCCTGAAGATTGAAGTGAGCCATGGTACGTTCATGACTATTGAGCGTTCAGCAATTTCTATGGAAATGACCAACGCTGCCCGCAAGAAAGCAGCCGGCGCATCGGCTCCCGCAAAAGCTTAAAACAACGCCGATGCTAAAAGTAGGAATTACAGGAGGCATTGGTTCAGGAAAATCAACTGTATGCCAGGTGTTTGAAACACTTGGCATACCTGTTTTTTATGCCGATCAGGCTGCTAAGCATCTTACTAATACCGAACCCTCTATCATTGCTGCAATGAAGGCGCTCCTTGGTGAGGATGTTTATGTTAATGGTGAACTAAACAGGGAAAAGGTTGCCGCTGTCGCTTTTAATAATCGAGGCATACTTGAACAAATGAATGAGATCATTCATCCTGCCACTATCGCTTGTGGACAAAAATGGCTAGAGCAGCAAACTACTCCTTATGCAATAAAGGAAGCAGCCATTTTCTTTGAGTCGGGCAGCAATAAAGATATGGATGTGATGATCGGGGTAACGGCTCCTTTGGAAGTACGTATAAACCGAACTATGGCCCGCGACAATGTAAGCCGTGAAAAAGTGCTGGAGCGCATTGCCCGCCAAATGGACGATGACGAGAAGATGCAGCTCTGTGATCACATCATAATCAACGACGGTGTCACCGCCATTATTCCGCAGGTGCTCAAATTGCACCAAATATTACTTAGCCGGGCTCAGTAATCATCTCTTCACCGAAAACGCAGTAGCATAGGCTCTCTGATACTCCGCTTTATTTGAAGGGTCAGCTTCAAAACTTATCAGCTCCTCTGCCCTCTTCCTTATCTTATTTCGTTTTATATCGCTGTTCAGATCTTTCTTTTTATACTTATCTGCCATGTAGATGGTGGTTTGGGCTATATAGTTCCTGTATGATTTGATGCTCTCATTCTTTACCATTTTCACCAGCAGATCAAGCCCTTTATCAAATATTGCCAGGTCATTGGTCGCATGCAGGTAGAATGTTAATACTGTAGCAAAAGCCATCTTCCTGCTGCCATAGACATAGTCCGCTTTCTGTTCGAAATAGCTAAAATCTTTGCTGTCGCCATTTACAGCTACTAAAACCTCTGCTTCCTGCTGCAGTTCCGCCCTGGGGTCATTTTCGAGCACTCGTCTTGCGATTAGCAAAGCAGTATCATCATCTATGCCTGCCAACGCACTAAGTGAAGCGCCGGCAGCCTTATATGAACTGTCATCAATACTTTTTAGCATTTCAGCTTTAAATTCTTTAAGTCTCCAGTTGCCCGCCATTTCCATAGCGCCTGCTCTTACGTGATTAGATGGGTCTTCAAGGGCAAGGCGCTTCACAACGGAGCCCCACCTGCTTCCGAAAATCTCTGCCCTGAACTCATTCATGTTTTCCAGCACAAATGCTCTTACCAGGCGGGATGTATCTTCCAGCGCAGCATCAATGATCTTCCTGGCGGTTTCATCATTCTTGTTCTTTACTGCCTTTTCTATCGCGACTCTTTTTGCAACATAGTCATTGCTAAGCTTTATTTGTTGTAGCCAGTCTTCCGTTCCCTTTGACTCCTTTATCACACCCGGCAGCACATGCGTAATATCAGGTATTATCACCGGCTTCACTCCATCCTTATAAGCATGTACAAACACTTCCTGTTTTTCATCTACCAGCCAGTCTACATCCCGCCGCTCCCCGTTGTAAATGAGAGCGGTTTTAAGAGGCAGGCGATAAATAAAATTATCCTTAGACTGTTGGCTAACATGAACTGTCACTACCTTCAGCGCATCATTGTATTCATATTTTATATCCAGGATAGGATGACCTCCGTGATAATAAAATTGATTGAAAAACCAGTTCCAATCTTGTCCTGTGGCCTCTTCCACCGCAAGTCTCCACTGTGTTGCCTCGGCCGGTTTTAGCGCGTTCTTGGTGAGGTACAAGTTCATCGCCTTGTAGAAGGCCGCATCACCTATCAATTCATGCAGGTATTTGAGTATAGCACCACCCTTCTGGTAAGATATGCGGTCAAACATATCTTCCCTGTCCGTATAATGAAAGCGGACTAATTCCGGAGCATGAATACCGGCATCCAGGTAAATATGCAAGTCCTCATAGGCCAGCTTATCGGCCGACTCTTTTCCGTACTTATATTTTCTCCAGAGCTGCTCACCATAGGTAGCAAAGGACTCACTTAGAGTAAGATTCGACCACGATTCCTGCGTCACATAATCGCCAAACCATTGATGAAACAATTCATGCGAGACAATATCCTCGTAATCTTTATCTGCATTCTCCCGTGCATCCTGGTTCATGAATTCCCCAAACAGACTTGCCGTTGTATTTTCCATAGCGCCCGACACGTAGTCGCGCACCACCACCTGGTCGTATTTCTGCCAGGGATAGGGAACACCCGTTATATCAGAAAAAAATCCAACCATCTCCGGTGTATTCCTGAACATCTTTCTTGCATAGGGTTCATACTCAGGCTCTACATAGTAGCTCACTTCCTTGTCCTTCCATTTGTCCCTTACTATTGCAAACTCGCCAACGGCAAACATCACAGCATAAGGCTGTATGGGCATGTCCATTGCCCAGCCATCTACTTTCAATCCATTGCCAATACTTTCGGAGCCGGTTTTACGCCCATTACTCAATGTCTGCATGGTATCAGGCACTGTCAGCTCCAGTTGTATTGTGAAGCGTTCGTTAGGTTTATCAATTGTTGGCAGCCATTGGGAGTTCGATTCGGTCTCGCCCTGTGTCCACAGCTGTTGTGGTTTGTTCGGGATTGCACCGTCTGTATTGATGAAGTACAATCCCCTGTCCTCGCTTATCGCAACACTGCCGCCCGCATTTTCTGCATAAGGCATTGCCAGGTATTTAATATACAGGCTAACGACATCATCAGGCTGGTATTTTTTGTCAAGCCTAATCGAGAGTTTGTTACCTGCATAACTATAATTCAAAGTCTTCTTAGCGCCGTTTACCAGTTGGGCTACGCTATCTATTTTCATTCCTTTTGCATCCAGTACTATCGAATCCTGCGCATAGAAATACGGACGCATATCAATCCACACCCTCCCGTTTGCGGTGCGTTCTTTCCAGTTGAATGAAAGGGCGATCCGGGTATTAGTAATATCCCACAACCTGGGAGCAGACTCTCTGTAAATAGCTTTAGGATCTTTTGCTGATATGCTGATTTCCGGCAACTCAGTGGCAGCGCGGCGGGCAGTACCGCAGGATATAAAAAATAATACTATAAAAAGGGCAAAAGTTAATCTGTTCATCTTCCGGTTATCTCGGCTTAAAAATACATTTTAAGCCCATTTTCCATATCCCTTTTAGCGGGTGAATAGAAGCAGGATATATTTATATAAATATGGTATTTAGTGCGTAGATGCGGCATATTTAACTATTTTTGCCTGCTAACAGATTGCACTAGATGCTCCAAATAAAGGTCAACAATAAAAACAGCTATTCGGTTACTAAAGAAGACGAAAAATGGCTCATAAATGGAAATGTTGCTGATTTTGATGTACAACCTCAACCCAACGGCCTGCTGAGCATTCTCTATAATGGCAAAAGCTACACCGCTATGGTGGAGAAAGTAGACAGGAAAGCTAAGGAACTGGTACTGCGCATAAAGGGTCAGAGCCACACGCTGCGGATACAAGAGCCTATTGACCAACTATTGGCAAGCATGGGACTAGATATGGCAGCAATGAAAAAGGCTGAGCCGGTAAAAGCACCCATGCCGGGCATGATACTGAAAGTGCTGGTAGAACCCGGCCAACAGATAAACAAAGGCGACGGCCTCCTGATACTGGAAGCCATGAAAATGGAAAATGTATTAAAGGCCGGTACATCGGCTACCGTAAAAGCTATCCGGGTTAGTGAAAGAACAGCCGTTGAAAAAGGCGCCATACTTATAGAACTGGAATAAAATGAAGAACCTGAGAGGAATATTTCTGACATTTTTGTTGTTCACAGCCTTCAACACAGCCGTGGCAACAGGCCTCTCCTATATTTATATACAAGGTGATAAGCAAATACCTTTCTATGTAAAAGTAGATGGTGAAATGCAACCACGCTATGGCAAAAATTATTGTATACTGTCTAAGTTAGCGCCGGGTCCCCTGCAAATAGAAATACTCTTTCAGCAAAACGAATATCCTGCGGAAAAATTCACGGTCCTCGTTCCTGAATACGGTTCGCGTGGCTTTATGTTGACAAAAAAAGACGGCGTATATGCGCTTTATGATCTGCAACAATCTTTCTATCTCTCACCGGGAAACAAAGCCGAGGATGATGTAGCCCCGCTTACCAAAGCTCCTGTTTCCCGGGCAACCGAAACACCGGTAGAAAACAACCCGAAGCCAATTATTACCGCATCAAATACTAACACAGAAAAACCTGTCAGTAAGAAACCAACTGAAACAAAGCCGATCCAAAAGAAACCCGATCCTAAACCGATAGCGAAAACTGAACCCAAACCAGTGGAGAACGGGCAGCCTAGGTTTATTGATAATATAGAACTCAACAACGAACGCACCTTTGGCTCTCCGGAAAATACTACTGCTTCAACTGAAACAGCACCTCCCACAGAAACCAAATTACTGCCCGTAACTAATAGTGATTGTCCTAAGCCGCTGTCCTTTTCTGTATACCAGAATGTTTTAGAAAAAGCAAGAAACAAAAGCGACAAGAACAGGCTGAAATACCTGCTAGAACAAACCGATAAATGTTACACTACCATACAGGTGCGTGCGTTGACAAGAACCCTGGAAAAAGATCCTGAGCGTTACGCCTTCCTGAAGCAGGTATTTCCACGCATCACTGATCAGTCGAATTTTTCTATGCTGGAAAGTACTTTACAGTCGAAGGAGTGGAAAGAATATTTCAAACTAATACTACCATAGATAATCAACATATGAAAAAAGCAACCTTAGTAATAGCAGCCTGCCTCACCCTCGCCTCTTGCGGAAAGAAAAGTGACAGCGATCTCCTTGTTGGTAAATGGCGCGTTGTGAGCCAGGAAGATCCGCAGATGTCCACGATGATAGAAGAGCAGTTGCGCTTCATCGACACGGTGGGTCAGAACACTACGCCTGAGCAGAACATTGCAGAATATGGCACCAACAATATGGACAGCTTCAAAGCCATGCAGCGTGAACAGATTGAGGCTTACAAAAAAGAACAGGATGAATATTTAAAGAATATCACGTTCGAGTTCAGGAAAAATGGAACTATCATTTATAATTATGGCCCTAACGTTGACTCCGCTAAATGGAAGGTAACGGATAAAGGTCTGCTTGAAGTAGATGAAAGCCAGTCCAAAGGACCAACCGCGCCCAAAGTAATGATGGATATTGTATATGTTACTGATACAGCCTTGAAGCTTACTTTCCTTCAAAATAATGTATCTGTCATCTTCCACCCCGACAAAAAATAGGTGGATATCATTATCTTTACGCGCCTTTAAAAGCAACGAATCTCATACAAATAATATTATCATGCGTTCTATACCATTACGCCAGGCCTTAAGAGAAGCAATGGAAGAGGAAATGCGCCGCGATGAGCGCGTATTCCTCATGGGAGAAGAAGTTGCACAGTACAATGGCGCCTACAAGGTTAGCCAGGGAATGCTCGATGCTTTCGGCCCTAAAAGGATAATAGATACTCCTATTGCCGAACTGGGTTTCGCAGCTATTGGTGTAGGCGCCGCTATGAACGATACCCGCCCTATAGTGGAATTCATGACCTGGAACTTTGCCGAACTGGCGATCGACCAGATAGTGAATCACGCGGCAAAATGCCTGTCAATGAGTGGCGGACAATTTACATGTCCTATCGTTTTTCGCGGCCCCAACGGTTCTGCCGGCCAGCTTGGTGCGCAGCACTCCCAGGCTTTTGAAAACTGGTATGCTAATGTGCCGGGACTAAAGGTTATCTCCACTATCAACCCATACGATGCAAAAGGTCTTCTGAAATCGGCTATACGCGACGAGGATCCTGTTGTGTTCATGGAAAGTGAGGTTGCTTACGGCGATGTAGGTGATGTGCCTGAAGAAGAATATTTGATCCCTATTGGCAAGGCTGATGTAAAACGCAGTGGCAGCGATGTAACGATCGTTTCATACAACAAGATGATGAAAGTAGCCCATGGTGCTGCTGAGGAGTTGGAAAAAGAAGGTGTGAGCGCAGAGGTGATAGACCTCCGTACCATCCGCCCGCTCGACTGGCAGACCATAGTGGAGTCGGTAAAGAAAACCAATCGCCTGGTAATAGTGGAAGAACAATGGCCTTTCGCCAGCATTTCTTCAGAGATCAGCTACCGCGTACAGAAAGAAGCTTTTGATTATCTCGATGCCCCTATTCGTCGCATTTGCTCTGCCGATACCAACATGCACTACGCTCCTAACCTGGTTGCCCTGCACGTGCCCGATGTGGCTCGCACGGTGAAGTTGGTAAAGGAAGTAATGTACATGGTTAAATAAGATCAAAAAGATCCTGCATAAAAAAGGCCCTCAGTTTTGTGAGGGCCTTTTTCAATTGGTCTAGTTGAAGACGACTTTGACAACCTTGGTTTCGCCGCCTATTATAAGCTTCACGAAGTACACACCGCTCATATATCTTCCTGTATTCAGCACCGTTTCATTCACATTCGCTACCGCAACAGTTTCATCTTTAAATACTATACGTCCCGCTACATCGTAGATAGCGACCTGTAATCTTGTTCCCGGCGCCCCACTCCACTTCACCGTCACTTTTCCTGTATTGGTCGGATTCGGATAAAGCACTACACCTTCAAATGGCTCTACGTTTGTAGTATCACCATCTTCATAATTATATATCCTGAAGTCATCTATAGCAAGGCCCTCCTTCTCGGTTCCCATATCGGTCTTCAGCACGTACCTGAATCTTATCGGTTGTGTGCTCTGCGGCAGCGGCAGTATCGCGTCCCGCCATACTACTGAATCTTCTCCCCTCCAGGCTTGTACACTTGGCTCTGTATACCAGTTGGTGCCTTGTCCATAAGCTCCCAGTCTCGTCCATGTCTGCCCATCAAATGAATACTCCATATAAGCATCGTCACAGCAGGACTCAACGTCGAAATTCAGTTTAAACTCCAGTATTGGGCTGTCCAGTCCCGAGATATCAAAGCAAGTTGTATAGAGGTAAGAAAGTTCCACGGGCCTGTAATAACCATCCAGGTTGGTTTTCCATGCCTTCGTACCACTGGCAGCTGTATTGATCAATACTGAACTCGGTGTACCATATTCCCAGCTGTCATTTGTTCCGTTATGATACCAAAGTCCATTATTCGCCTCAAAATCCTGCAGGTAAGGATAAGTTGCTATCATAGGCTGATTATTGAGTGAATAATTCAGCACGCTATCATTGCTCAGGAAGCCATCTCCCGGCGCAGTAAGCCATACATCCAGTGTATGCGGACCGGGTGTCACCGAGGCAATAGCCTGGCTGAAAGTGTAATCTATAGTATCATATCCGGGTATTGAAGCTATTATCTCGCTCACCACAGTCCCACCGTCGAAGCGGTAGTTCACCTGTGTGTTGGCCTGTACCTGCGATACACTATTGTATAACCTGATGCTCACCGGCATGGCGCCACTATAATTACAGTATGCCTTCAGCGGTGACAGTACCGAAAGAAGCTGCATGTCTTTTTGCAGTGTATATAATCTGAAATTATCGAACGTAGTTCCGTTGCCGTAGTCTCTCGATGCAACCAGCGATGTGTCATTCTGTCCCAGCCGTACCTGGAAACTGGAGGTAAAATCCTGCCCGTTCGTTCTCAGGGCTTGTGTAACAGACAAGGTACCTGAGTTAACAACTGTAGCCGGAGATATTGTTGTGTCATAATGGAACAGCGGCGCCCAGGGATCAGTATCCTTCCCCCTTACCCATACCTCGTTACCATCATAGAACTTCGGCCTGCCGTGTATCATATAGTCGAAGTCAGCTCTTATTTCGTCCGATGCAGTATCCAGGTTGCTGAAGTTGAAGGTGCCGATAAGATGATTCTGGTTGCCGTCATAGCGATTGATCGCTATGTCCATTGTGATCGATCTTGTTCCTGTGATCAGGAAACTATCGTTTATATAACTGCGTATCCTTCCCGAATCAGGCAGGTTATTTTCATAGTCCCAGCGCTGGTCGGTAGAAATACCCATCGAATCATTCCTGGTACTAACATTGAAGCTCTCAAAGCCCTCAGTATATGTGGTCAGGAGACTTACCGGGTTGTTTACCAGGTTACGGACTACTTTTCTTGCAGAATCATTTACAATAACATTATCAGTTGCCGAGGTATTTTCTATTGCAGCTTGCAGTACATAGTTGCCCGCAGTAGCAAGGTTAATTCCGCTAATGTTTACATCTGTAAAGCCATTCGCGGGTATACCGGTCCCTGTCTGTGTCTGCCAGGTGCCATTCACAGCATAGTGAACAGTATAGCCACCGCTTGCCACATCGTCAAGGTTACGAACGCGCACCACCATAGTTTCATTGCTTCCAAGCTGGGTGCTGGTAAGGTTTCTGCCGCTGGTTGGCTGCAGTATCGCTTCCATCATCAGGTCACCGTTCGATATGTTTCCTGCACATGTACCCGTGTTCGGCTTGTGCGTTACAGCAATGCTCCTGTAGCCTGGTACACCATTTATCATCGGTTGCACAGCCATATAGTAAAGGCTATCCGGGGTCAGGCCGGAGAATGTATAAGTAGTATCGTTTATCGTTGCTATCGGCTCCATAAAGAAACCTTTTTTGCGCATTACTATATAGTTCGTCGCATTCTGCACAGCTCCCCAGTTGATCTTTATGTATCCCGGGCATAGCGCGCCCGAATCTACATACACCACCGGCTTAGGATTGATAACAAACAATTCCGATGTAGCCGTCTCCGCCGTGCTGTTCCTGCTAAGTCTCAACAAGCACTGCTCCGAACTCACATTCGGAACAAACCAGGTATAGTATTTCTGGTTAGCCGCTATGTTGTTATCTATTGTTGTCCAGCTGCCACCGTTATTAGTGGAGTATTCCAGTGTAAATGGATTAGCGCCGGCAGAAGCATCCCAGTATACATTCAGCGAGTCATTAGTGGATTGCACTGTTCCTTTTACAGGGTTCTTAAACTTGATGCCTTTTTCTATCCAGTCATAGGCTATTACATATGGCTGCGGCCCCTGCGGAATATTATATCCTTTTACCCTGATGGTGTAGGTACCGGCTGCCGGGTTATTAATAGTAACCTGCTCACTGTTATTCAGGCTGTCTCTTCCTTCTGCCGCAAAGTCGAGTACGTTGGGCACATCAGTATTCAGTATAAGTGGATAGTGTACTGTCGTTGACGGTTCTATTACTTCCAGGTCCAGGTCATTCACCAGGTCTCTTGGCGCTGCTATAGCCGCCGGTTTATCGTGATAGCTCAGCATCACTTTCAGCTGCGCGATGTTGGCGGGTACTGTTATTTGCAGATCGGTTTGTCCGCCGTTGTTCATGGTATTGGTGCTGTACCTGCCGCTATCCAGCATGATGATAGAACGGTGAATATCCACCATCCCAAAACCGAATGCGAAATCGGGTCCGGGATTACCATCATCATAAGCACCATTCAGAAGCAATGTTTTCAGCACATCGGATCTCGGGTTGGTATTCCCGGATATCTGCTTATAGCGTTGCGTCAGTATACCGGCTAATCCCGATACCTGCGGACAAGCCATACTTGTACCTCCTGACACGAGGTAAATATCTGTTCCTCTCGTTGAAAGTATTTCATTACCTATTGCAGAAAGCTCAGGCTTCAGTCGTCCATCCAGCACAGGCCCTTTCGATGCTTCCCACCTGTTCACCAGCTTCTTGCTGCTGTTGGTTACTACTATATTGTTCTTAGCCGGTTGGTAGCCTCCGCACACAGTACCATAAGTCATGGGATACGGAGGACGTGCCATATAACCATCATTTCCTGAAGCAAATACGTGCAGCACATCCAGGTATTGCAGTGCCAGCTCATCCACCGCTTGCGAGTAGCCGTCATAGGTGCCTGCAAATGCAGTATCACCCACCACAGCTGCATAAGAGTTGTTGGTGATGTTCATATTGTGTGCCGAACGCATTGCTGCTGTATTGGCAAGCACATTGGCAAATATGTGATCTACCAGGGTTGCATGTGGCACCACACCCTCACTTTTCGGATCTATTATACCTGCACTGCCCACTATACCGTTCATATGCTGTCCGTGGTTAGTATATCTGCCCGGATGATAATTGATGATGCGGTCAACAAGGTCTATGTGATAGATACCTGAAATATTATCTCCCACTCCTATCGTAATACCATCGCCTTTCAGTCCATATCCACCATTCGCTATAGGTGCCTGTATAATCGCACCGCCTGCTGCTGCATTCTGCTCCACGTCCAGTGGTTCATATTTTGCTGCCGGGCTTATCGATCTCACTCCATACCATTGAGCCAATTCTTTTACCCTTGTGGCTTGTATATCTATAGTATACAGGTGGAGCTTTTCCATATCATCCTTCACTATGGTTCCACCAGTGCTCGCTACACGGCTCCTGATAGCCTCGTCCTGCACGTCTTTGAAGAACAGCACGGCCACTCTCGTCATCTGCTGTGGTGCTGCATTCAGTCTCCTCCATAGCGCAGTCTCTGCCTTCCATTCATACTTTACTTCAGTAATAGCGCGTAGCTGGTATGCAGGCACAAGCGATGCCGTTGCTTTCGGATATATTAATGCCGTGTAGGCCTTATTGTCTATATAGTCCTGCAGCAGTATTCCCTTTGCCTTGAGTTCCTCGCGTTGCTCCGGACCTGGAATCTGTTCCAGTTGCACAATAGCCTGTCTCGGTTCTCCGCTACTGCGTTGCACCGCAGTTTGCTCCAGCCACTGCCGGGCATTGGCAGCCAGGTCCAGCCTGGTCGATTTTAACTGTATGATATTGCCGCCCTTTTGCTGGGCCGATACAAGACAGGGACTAAAAATGAGAAGAAAACAGGTGTGTAGTTTGATGGGGCTCGTCCTTACATGTAAAAATATGCTCATGGATTGATCGTCGTTACGTCTCTACAAGTTACGAAAAAAAAACATCCCGCCTTTTCGGACGGGATGCATTATTCTGGAATCGGCAGAGTTTAGTTATCGCCTTCTTCTGCTTTCTTCATTTTGTCTTTGATAGCGGCAAGAGCGCCCAGGTCACCCAGCGTTGGTTTTTCAACCTTGCTCTGGATGTTCTTCACTGCTTTCTTGGTTTTTTCACCTTCAGCAGCTGCTTCCTTCTTGGCAGACTCTTTCTCTTCTATCTTACCTTGTTCCCACAACCTTGTATGAGACACCATGATGCGTTTATCATTGCGATCAAACTCAATGATTACGAATGGTGCTGT
>DASPNB010000571.1:0-6882 GCA_035626755.1 Flavipsychrobacter sp. | reverse complement strand
CAGCGTTTGCGCTTGTGCTGAATATGGTCGTAGTTCTTCCAGTGGTTGATAGCTTTTTCGTTGGTTTCTATCATGCCGGTTGTTTCTACGTATTCTACGCCGTGTTCCTGCATTACTTTTTGCAGCTCGGTGATGAGTACTGCGCTTACGCCCTGGGCTTGCCAGTCGGGGTGGATGCCGGTGAGCAGGAGGTCAACCACTTTAGGGCGTTTCAGAGCTTGTGAGAGGTGGTACCAGCCGAAAGGCATCAGTTTACCTTTTGCCTTTTGCATAGCATTGCTGAGTGATGGAAGACTGATGATGAAACCGATTGTATTGGAATCCTTATCCTCAATTACTTTGACAAATTTTGGATTGAGGAAACTGAAGTATTTGTTAGAATAAAATTGCGAAAGCTTTTCGCTCATAGGTACAAAGCTAAACAGGTCGCTGAAAGCACCATTTAATAGCGTGAATATCTTGGGTGCGTAGGCCTTCATTTCCTCACGGGTGTTGAAGTGAACGACTTTCAGGTTGTAACGGCGCTGTATCATGTCGCTGAGCTTAACTGCCTTTTCCGGTATTTCCTTTTCCAACTTCAGGCGGAACTCTATCCAGTCCATTTCCTTTTCGTAGCCTGCTGCTTCAAAGTGTTCTTTGTAGTAGGGCAGGTGGTATTCTGAGGCTATTGAGGGGAGATGATCGAAACCTTCGATGAGTATTGCCTGGTGATCGAGGTTGGTAAAGCCAAGCGGACCGTGTATACCATCCATTCCTTTTTCACGGGCCCATTTTTCGGCAGTTGCCAGGAGGTTTTTGCTTATTTCTTTGTCATCGATGAATTCTATGCGGCTGATGCGACACATTTTTTCGCCAATCTTTTCATTGGCAGCGTGATTGATGATGGCGCCGATGCGGCCCACTACTTTGTTGCCTTTGACCGCTATCCAGAATTTTGCCTCGCAGTTCTCATAAGCCGGATTCGTTGCCTCCTGCAGCGACTTGAGCTCGTCTGCCTTCATTGGCGGCACCCAGTAAGCGTTACTTTTGTATAATTCATAAGGCAACTGAACAAATTTTTTCAGGTCGCCGATTGTTTCACAGGCTTTTATCACAACAGACATGTTTTATCCTATAAGTATTTGAGGCTACATATTGCTGATAATGAGGTATGTAGTCTTGATGGCAGGTGAAATTACTCAAATTCTGCTTTTATAGGAAGAAATGACCGGCTCGATCCGAAGTATCAATTTTCTTGCAATAAGTCGAGGCTGTCCGGCTAAATAACCGGTTCGCGAAGTATGGTCTTTAGTTTTTCAGGCGCTGTTCTGCGGAAGTCGGAAAGGTATATTTCGTGGTGAAGCCCGTTTTGCTTGAAACCATGTTCTTTGCAAAATACTTCGATCAGTTTTAAGCTTTCAGGTTCCTGGTCAAAAGGACCTACGTGCAGCATCTGTACACATTTGCCTTCGGTCATTTCGTAAAACTCGACCTCGTTGGCCAGCGTCAACCGTTTTTTGAAGATAACCGTTTCTATTGCCTGGACGACATCTGCTCCGGATACATAGTCAGGCAGGCGGATGAGCATCCGGTATTCCCATTCGCTGCGAGGAATTTTCAACGGAGCTTCTTCTATGGTTGGTCGGCCGAATTTTTGTACATCATACCACCAGAGACCTTCGAGTTTTGCTACTGAAAAATCCTTTCCCTGCGTTTTGAACATAAATTTTAGTGTATAGGCGACAGGATAGAGTACACCGATGCGCTGCATGTAGTCTCCACCTGAAGGGTCGCCTTTACCAGAAATTGAGATATATCGGGCCTTCCAGAATTCTACTATCTCCGGCCTGGTCTTAGCAGTGTAGTACTGTTTGTGCAGTTTAGCAAGATCTAGTTTTTCCATATCGTGAAAAATTGGATCGATGCACCTGCCCGAAAGCAGGTGCATCGTATGGTCTGTAAAATACTGAAGCATGTTTAGAAGCTCATGTCATCCGCACTGGGGCCGTAGCTGCCCGGGATAGGCACATTCAAAAGGCGGAGAAATACACCCAACTGGGCCCTGTGGTGAATGATCTGGCTGAGGCTCATACGTATGACCTCTGCTTTGCTGGATATGCTGTAGATCTCGTTCCCATTGCGGAGTGTCCAGTTCTCATCCAGGGTGGCATCCTTCGCGGTCTCCAGTGCCTTAACGCCTTTTTCAAAATTCTTTTCGAGATATTCCAGCAGGTGAGGGGTTTCATTGATCACATCGGGGTTGTAAGGATTGGCTGCAAAGTCCAGTTCATCGGTCGTCAGCGCCATTTCTATCCAGGATGGCAGCTCGGCGATGTGTGTAGAGAGCGTGCGGATATTCATGCTCTTTTCGTGCGGTTTCCAGTCATATTTGTCGTTCGGGACGCGGCTGAGCATTTTGCGGGTTGTTTCTGTTTCCTGTTTCAGTTCTTTTAAGAAAGTTTCTAACCTTGACATAATTCGTTCGTTTTAAGGCAAAGGAACTGCCACCCACTGACAACCCTATGGCAGTGTACTTTTCTGAAAAGAAAAAATTTAAAAGAAAAAAGCAAAAGAGGGGAAGATAGCTAATAGCCCACCGGTAAGGTCTTCATATAGTCTTCCAGGCTGATGTGGTTGGTATTGCTAAATGCCAGTTGCAGGTCTTTTACTTTCAGGATGCGGGAGATCTTAAAATCGCGGTAATCGTTGCGTAGCTGACACCAGGCTATCAGGTGCCATGCAAAGGCGTAGAAAACCAGGCCGATAGGTTCAACCTTTCGCTGGCTGATCTCGTTCTTGTTGTTCTTATAGTTGAGTAAAACGACGTGTTTGGACGTGATAGCATTCTGAAGGGGAGAGAGATATTCAAAATCAGGCAGGAAACATTCAGGCACCTGGAAATGCATATGCTTGTTCAGGAACTCGAGCTTTTCCTTGTCGGAACTGCGCATTACCGCTTTTACTTTGTTCAGCGCAGAAGTATAATGTTTTTTTATGGACCTGTCTGCAAAGCCTTTCACCATGTGCTCCATGAGGAGCAAGGCGTTTGCTTCTTCCGTACTGAATGATACTGGTGGCAGGAAATAACCTTGAACAATAAAATACCCGCGATGCTGCTCGAAGCTTACAGGTATGCCCTGCTCGTTGAGTGCTTTGATGTCGCGGTACACGGTCCGCACACTCATCTTGAACTTTTCGGCAATAGCTTCGGCCGTTACATACTTTTTAGACTGCAAATAGGTGAGTATGCCGAATAGCCTGTCGATCCTGTTCATAATGTTCCATTTTCAGCGACCTTTTTAATGACCTCATTCCTGAGTATCAAAAAACGGGTCATATAGCGTTTCAATACCAGGGCGTCAAAGATGTTCCCGGCAATTCCGAGTGGAGTTTCGTAGCAAAAAACATCTTTCATGATCGTCTTTCCGCCCTTTTCTTCGAAATGATGTTCATGGCGCATACTCTTAAATGCACCTTTTTGCATTACATCTTCAAAAAAGTGCGGTGCCTCCATTTTTGTGATCTTAACCGTCAATCTTTGCTTGATACCAAAGTGTTTTGCTTCCCAGGTAACCACATCACCCAGTTCGAAAAGTCCGCTGCTCCTCCCTGCAACCACCCGTTCACTGGTATGCCTGGTAGACTGTAAATGTATATCTACCGCTCTTGACAGGTCAAAGCACTTTTGTGCCGAGGCATTTATGTCGGTACATAGAATAATAGTAGCCATGCTTATACTCCGAACTGGCGGAGATGGTGATCCAGGTGTTTGTACATTATGATGCCCCATTCCTCTTTGGTCAGTTTGCCAAAGAAAGCGTGAGGGTTGGTGGTTGCGCCCGCGGGTCCGCCATCGTGGAAGGCTTTCATTAGTTTTTCCAATTTTGCTTTTTCGGTATTGAAGTCGCGCTCATCTCTGATCAGGAATTCCTTAGCCGTAGGCCCATTCTTATCGAAAGGTTTTTCGCCCACATAGGAGGGCTTGGCCAACGGACCGAGAATGCGGCCTATCAGCAGGCGTTTTATCACCTTTGTACCCATGGCCACTTCCAGTGGTTCACAGCAGTGGCCCAGCGTTTGGGATACATTCATTTTGCCCCATTGACGTTGAGCGTCAAGTGTTAGCGTACTTAGCCGGCCGGCTAGTTCTTTATAGTCGCTATCCTGGTATAAGGTCTTCATTTTTATTTTTTGTGTGCAAAGAAATACGTTCTCACTGACAACCCTATGGCAGTCTAGTCGTGTACCTGCATTTTTGAGAACAGGTTTAGAATAACCACCCCGGCAATGATAAGAGCGATGCCTGCAATAGCCGCCCAGTCAGGTTTTTGCTGGTAAAAGAACACTCCAAACAGAGTGACCAGGACTATCCCGACTCCCGACCAAATGGCGTAGGCTATGCCCACGGGCACGGACTTAAGCGTCACACTGAGCAGGTATAGAGAACCCAGATAACCTGCTATTGTGATAATACTAGGTATCAACCGGGTAAATCCCTCTGTGGCTTTCAGGCTACTGGTGGCTATCGTTTCGCAGATAATAGCCGCTACCAGTATGATCATATTTTTTCCGGTCATCTGTTCCTTTTTCCGCTGCTAAGTTAGGCTTTAGTAGTTTACAATCTTTGAAAAGTAGGCATAGCCGCTGGCTGAATGGATGCGCAAATAGTATATTCCCGTTGAGATTCCGTCCACATTAATTGATGCGTTGAGCTTGCTTCGTGTCAGCGGTATTTTTTGTGATAGAATCCTGCTTCCCTGTATTGAGCAGAGCTCAATATTCATTGTCTCGCCGCTAAGTTGCTGATCGAAAACAATTTTCAATTCATTGTTTCGTAGTGGATTCACAACGGTTGTTACATAGTTTGTTTTCGTTTTACCGGCGATACTCACAGGAGGGTGCGCATGAAAGCGATAGTCAGCGTAAACAGGTAGATGATCCGACAATTCGTATAGGGCTTGTATCACTGTTGCCGGTGCAGAGGTGTTTATGGGCGGATCGATCAAAGATACATTAAAATGCAGGCCATCCTGGCCAAGCGCCTTATAAGTATTAGGGATGTACTTTACACCTGCGGAATCGCCCAATATATAGCGGGAAACCAATTGCTGGTCGAAACGATCATCAAGGCCTCCGGTTGCACCGCCGTCGCTAAGGGCAGAATCCCGCGTGGACTGCGTGTGAATGGAAGCAAAACTAATGTCAGCATTCCAGTCGCCGGGCACATTGATCGGATCGTAGAATTTGCTGAAGGGACTCGCGCTTGCAACCAGGTTTTGGTAGCATTGTTCGGTACTGGTATAGACATTAAAGTCTCCCATGATAATATAGTTATCCTCTACACCAACACTGTCGAGCCAGGCCACGACTTCCAGTGTCTCCAGTGAGCGGTCTATTGAGTCCTGGTTATTCTGTCCTGCTTTCAGGTGTCCAACTATTACTGTGATGAAAACTGTATCGTGCGGAACTGTTATTGAGTCTTTGAAGCGCAACCTATAGGCTATAATATCACGCAAATTATTGCAGACAGAGGTCTCACTTACCAGGTCGAACAAGGTGTTCTTCCAAAAGAGCATATTCGTCTGAGTTTGAGAATTGGTATTGATATAGCTGCCCTTGCTCCATCCAGGTCCCAGGACTGTATCCAGTATATGCTGGGAGTGTGCCGCATTACTGGATATTTCATTCGCCCCGAAGATGTCGGGCTTTATGTATTGGAGTATGGTATCCAATCTTGGGTCTTTATATGAATATGGATTGGCAACATTGCCGTAATTGAGTAAATTGTATTCAACGATGCGGATTGTATCTACCTGGGCCGACGATCCGGGAGGGTACAGTAAAAAGATGGAAAAGATGATGAGAATGGGAGATATGGATTTCATGATTATTTTTCCTGGTAACATGTCAAATATAATTAAAGAAGCAGAAGTTGTGCAATTACCAAATCCTAAGAACTGTATTTATTTCCCGTTCATTTCAAGCGAGTTAGTTCGGTGGTACGGTTTTATTATCATTCTCCTTTATGTCCCATTTTGAGGAAGAACAGCAGGGATATCTCATTATACATTTTTATTAATTCATCCATGTAACGCGCATTTGCATATGGCTACTGAAAACGACAAACTAAATGGCTCGGCCGGCACAGCTGAGGCGAATGGTGTAATTGTGGAAGAAACTCCCACATTAGGGTTGCCCACTTTGGAAAAACCCAAAAGGGCAAAGAAAAAATCTGCGATAAAGGTACCCAAAGAACTGGGGTCGGAGATCAACCATGCAGCGCTTTATGACACACGCCCCACTGAAGGTCTTTACAACGATCTCCTGAGGGTACTTATGGATGTGCGCAACGGTAATTTTGGCGTACGCATGCCTATTGACCAGGTCGGTATAAGTGGAAAAATATGCGATACGTTGAATGAAATCATCTCCCTTAACGAAAAAATGACACAGGAATTTACCCGGGCCAGTAATACCATCGGTAAGCAGGGTAAGCTCAATCACCGCATAGAGGTTCCATACGCACGAGGCTCCTGGAGTGCCGGCGTTGATTCACTAAATACACTGATATCAGATCTCGTTCACCCGACTATCGAAATAGCCGGGGTAATCAGCTCTGTGGCCAAGGGAAACCTGCAGCAGGAAATGCCTATGATGATAGGCGATCATGAGCTGCAGGGAGAATTTGCCCGTATCGCGAAAGAAGTAAACGACATGGTGAAGCAGCTTAACCTCTTCTCCATGGAGGTGACCCGTGTGGCCCTTGAAGTGGGTACGGAGGGTAAGCTGGGTGGACAGGCTAAAGTAAAAGGTGTAGGTGGCGTATGGAAAGACCTGACCGATTCGGTAAACCAGATGGCCAGCAACCTGACCGCCCAGGTGCGTAACATTGCTGAAGTAACG
>DASPNB010000570.1:0-6194 GCA_035626755.1 Flavipsychrobacter sp. | reverse complement strand
CAGAAGAAAAGTTTCCTCTTCGCCATGAAGCTCGCCCAGTACACCTACCTCGATATAGAGCTGAAACACAAACCCATCCTCCTCCTCGATGACATCTTTGAAAAGCTCGACCAGCAGCGCATGGAAGCCCTCCTCCGCATCATCCGCGGCCCCGCCTTCGCCCAGGTCATCCTCACCGACACCCACGCAGAGCGCGTCGAAAAAGCCTTCGGCGGGAGAGAGGGGATCGGGTTTATTAGTTTGTAAACAAGTCGTTGCAGGTAGCTGAAAACTGAAAGGCGTATATTTGTATATAAAACAAACAAGGCGCATGACACTGCAATATTTATCTGATAATAAAGGCCATACAACCGCCGTGCAGTTGCAGATACCTATTGAAGAATGGGAACAGTTGAAAACGAAATACAAAGAACTGGCGGAAGAAGAGAAACTAAACCTATACCCGATTCCGGATTGGCAAATGTCGCTGGTGCGCGAAGAAAAAGAGAACCTGGAAAAAGGCAGATCGGACCTGGCGGATTGGGAAGACGCAAAGAAGAGCTTTAAGTTCAGGTCATGATGACGCATAAAATAATCCTCA
The DNA here is from genome assembly GCA_035626755.1 of Flavipsychrobacter sp. Lineage (GTDB taxonomy): Bacteria > Bacteroidota > Bacteroidia > Chitinophagales > Chitinophagaceae > MKUN01. The sequence continues at coordinate 5,614 of DASPNB010000570.1, read as the reverse complement.
CAGCCAACGCCCGCAGGGATATACAGCAGGCGATCGATTGGGAAGATGAACGGGCTGATGGCCTCGGCAGGAGATTTTTTTAAGACCTTGAGTTGCAGCTGCGGGATATAGCGCTTTTCCCGGATTTCAGCAGTGTACGGTACGATAGCGTACGTTGTGCTGCCACAAAAACTTTTCAGTATCTTATCCATTATGTTATTGATGCGGAACGCCCGCGGGTAATTGTTCTACGTGTGCTTCATACGGGGAGGAAGCCGGATTGGTGACTGTAGCTTTACTCCGGTAAGAGACCGGTTTTCTTGTTTAGTCACGGTGGGTCCTTCGGAACACCAGCGCCAGAGGGGAACCCGGTGAGGCAGATGATCGTGTTCCGGGCCGAGGACTATTTGCTGAGTAGTGCGCATGTTTATTGTGATGGCGGGCAGGGTTTGGTGAGGGTTAGTTTGGTTTAGGACTGGCGTTGCAAACGTCGTTCTCGTGCATCCGCGTTGCAAACGCGGACGAGTGGGGGGCAATAATGAGGATGACGTTATCAGCTAATAAAATCATTGAAGAATGCGGAAATCTCCACGCATTTACCATTTGCTCTGATTTTTTCCAAAGACAGGTAATCAGAGTCACTTATGCAAACTACATTCGACTTACCAGATCTTTGTAATTGACCAACTACGCCTATTAACGATTTTTTTTCGTCATATTTTTCTTTATCACCTGCCTTTTTACTTCTTTCTTCGGCAACATCATTCAAATTAACGGTCAACTTTAGTGGGAATAATCTCGCCTCATCAAAATGAGAATCTAAGTATTGTGAGGCTGCATTAAAGTTTTCTTCATTTTCAACCTGCATCAATGGCAATAAAATATCTTCAAGTTTTCCTGTATTATTGTCATTGCCAGTAAAAATAAAGGTGCCGAGTTTCAATTTTGAAATTGTGTGAGTACTTCCATTCTCACTAAAAGGGTCTTCTTCCATTTCGGTTAGCACTTCTCTTACTTCAGTATTTATTTCAACAAGCCTTGCGGCAAGACCTTTAGCATCAGCATCAAAAAAATACAATAATAAAAGACTTGTGTCAGGCGGCAATATTTCGATTTCTCCTTCTGCTGAAATAAAGCTCCTTAGTTCCTTTAAGATTCTTTGACGAGGCTCCTTTTTCCCATCGCCTTCCAATGAATACAAAAAGACGTAGCTATCGCTCTTTTTTAACGCATTGGTTGGCAATAAGTTCCTTCTAATTTCAGTAAGATTCAATTGTTCGACATCTGTCTTTACAGCTTCGTTCACTAGCAACTTATCAAAGGGACTTGGGTATTCTCCTATTTTCGTTGACTCATTACTTCTAAATCCAATTGTCTTTAATATCCTGCATATAAACGCTACATCGTGAGGTCCTTCGCAAAGAACAGTTATTATTTGCGTAGCCATATTTACCTGATATCTAAATTAATAGATTCAACCAATTGTTGCAACTTATTCCCTTCAAGATACTTACATACTATTTTCCCATTTTCTTCATTTAATGCAAAGGCAGTGAGTTCCTTATCAGGATAGCCATTTTCTACGAATGCATCGATGCATTCTTTGCTATGGGTGGAGAGAAAAACTTGCACGTTAAATCTTTCAGCTGATTCTTGTATAAACCTTGTGAAATCTACTAACAACCCTTTATGTACTGCGCTGTCTATTTCATCAATACATAATATGCCATTATTGTTATAGCACATTAATAGAGCGATTTCAAAAATCCTTTGTAATCCTTCACCATACTTCGTAATGTCAATTACTTTATCAAGACTACTAGACGTAACTAAAAATCTGCTTTCTCCCTCATCGCTTACTAACTCGATTTTTTCTATTGAATTATCTAAATGCAAACGGATAAAATCAATAACCTCATCAAAGAACTTCTCCTGTACAGCGTAGGCATGTGCTTTTCGAAGCAACTCACCATTATACCTATATGGACTTGTAAAAGACGCTTGACACAGCATCTGTGATTTTAAATAACGGAGTTCAGGTTCACGATTACCATATAAATGGATGCTGCTTAGTAAATCATTGCCATTTACGGTTGCTTCAGCTTTAATAGTGGAGAGATAACTTGTTTTTTCTATATTTTCTGTAGTTTCATCTTTTGTAACTAATAAACTGGAAAAGATATCATTAAATGTCCCAGAAATATCAATTGTACTTATGAAGTTTTTATCAATCCATTTAGAATGAAATCCGTTGTAGAACTTACCTCTATATTTTTCAAGGTCTAAGAAAACATTTATATCGTTTAATTGAGTGAGCAAATAAAAAGCTTCTAGAATGGAAGTTTTCCCCATGTTGTTGCCGCCTGCAAAAATATTTACTTTAGATAGGTGCTTTATATTTACATCAGATAACTTTCTATAGTTGACAATATTTAGCTCTTCGAAATGTTTACTTATCGTTTGAAAATAGGGTGCTGATTTTTTCTCGTTTATGGTAAAAATCGCTTGGCTTGTCGGGATAAGTCTATCTAACTTGTCCTTCAACTTATTTATTTGCTCATAATCAGGAGTGGTCATGTATTCACTAAAATTAAAAGCTGTTTGAACCTCGCTTTTAATATTGTTTAAAGCATTTCTAAGCCTAGCTTCACCAATAGCATCACTATAGGTATAGCCTTCAACAAGACTTCTACTTTCTTCCATCTTTTTAACGGCTTTTTCATCGTTTATAAACTCAGAAAGTTCTTTTATTTGCCGATATTGACTAATAATAGGCTCTTTAATTATTGACTGTTCCACCCCATTCTCATCATGTTCAACTTCTTCTGTTCTTGATATCCATGTAAAAAAACGTTGTAAATTATTATCATTGTAGGCATAGTAGTCGTCATCACTCCATCCGAGCCATTGCTTGATAACAGGATTGCCAATCACTGATTCAAAAATTGAGTACATGTCAGTTTTGAACTGGTCACCAAAATCACTTGCCTTGTACTGTTCTATTAGTGATAAAGCTCGAACACTTTTGCGTAGTTTATATTTGCTAATGCCTAACGATTCGCAAACCTCATCTTCACTTTTTTTGTATTTGTAAATAAGGTCTGATATTAATTGGGCTTCATTTACCGCACTCCATCTTTTTTTGCCACTAATGTGGTGCAGCCCCATTGTTATGAGATGGTGAGCGGCATCTTCTCCTATTATCTCGACTAAATTAACACTCTTAAAATCGCTTTCTAATAACTTGCCAACATCGTTACCTTTTTTAAACTCTTCGTATAGGTGTTTTAGTGTTGCTACTCTTCTATTTCCTTCAAGTACCAAGTATTTATCTCCTACGGCTTTTACTTGTATTTGATCGATATCTAAAAAACCATTGGTGGTAAAACTGCTTTGTAAATCTCTAATATTATCATTGTTTTTACCGAGCAAGAAGTTGAACGTTCGCTGTTGAACCCTTTCATCCGCCAATTGGTCATCCAGCACTAACTTATAATCCGCCCTATCAATAAATCGATAGTTATTAGGGTCTAATAACAAACGGTCTATATGTCGAGTTATTCTTTTAGTTTCCATTATTTAATGATTTACCAACTTAGCATTCCTATTATTGGAGTATAAGCAGCAAACTACGAATTATAACCTTTAAATTTAACTTTCCAAGCAATCTTGGGCCACTTTTCATTGTCAAAATGGCGTGGCCGCTGTACACGATCCCGCTGTTCGGGATGTCCCTTCGGGCATCCCGAACCCGCAATAAAAAATTCCTTCTCTGAACGGCCATCATCTTACGCAGTTGAACCTTAGCGATCTCACTGACAATAGAAACCCGGTTCATCCCTCGAATCCCCCCAGATCCCGGTTCAGACACCCACCATCACCTGTTAAATATCAAAAACACCAACTGGAAAACGATAAACCCCAGCGACCCTATCACGAACGACATGCGCCAGCTAAGCTGCTTCGCAACACGTACCCCTACAGTGAACAGCACAAAGAAAGCTACTCCATATAGCGCATAGAAGGTCCAGAGCAGGGTACGCCATATCGTAGCGCTGTTCATCGCTACCTCATGCGCCCTTGCGTCTATCGCGCCTATCGCGCTCATAGGCAGGTTGTGCAGCAAGGCTCCCCACATGGCCACGCCTATGGCCAGTCCGGTAGTGGCCAGTATCTGCTCAAAAGAGCCACTGCCTCCGCGCAGGTGTCCCAGCAGTTGTATCACCCCGGCCGCCGATATCCACGCCAGGAACATACCCGGCGCCAGCAGGAACCTGTTCACCGAGTAGTAGATGTCCTTTGGTATGTTCAGCCAGGGAGTGAAAGAGGACGGGGCCCCGTCTACGATAGTGAGAAAGATATACAGCAGTGTATAGCCGATCGTCGGTATCACCACGAACCCGAAACTCAGGGGCAGGTAGTTCCGTCCCTGCCGTGTCTCCCGCCTTCCGGGGACACGGCAGCATCAAAGCGGTGAAGTTGAAATGTAGCGGTCCCCGCTGCCACCGGTTTGCAACTGGTGGCAACTTATAGCGGCATTTTGTAACTGCCACATTGCTGCCAGGTCACGCTACAAATCATCACATTTTTATCACTTCCTATCCAAAAACTTCAACTTTTTTGTAAAAAAGTTTTGCACATAGAAGTAATAGCTTGCACTTGCTGCCACTCATATTTCGTAACTTTACATCAGCGCCTTGGTCCCGGCTCAGCCGGAGAACAACTCGCTTTTTTCGTTCTTTGATTTCTGTAAAACCCTTCATCCGCCCCGGCAGCTTCAAACAGTTCACCGCCACCGGAAAATGGGCTGAAACCCGCTACCACGGCTTATATAGCAGAAATGAAATTGGCAGTTATGTGGCAGTTTACCGCCAAAACATGGCAGCAGTACTGGCACTAAATGGCGGATGACTGTCAGTCCCTGGCACACACGCGGCAGCAGTTGTCATTGGGCCAATTGGCAAAAAGAAATTGAAGCAAAAGCGGTCTGTTTGGGCGGGTTTTCACCTACTCTTTCACAAACTTCAGCACCTCATTCCCCGAGCGGAGGAAATAGAGGCCGGGGGCCAGGGTAGAGATGTTAATCCGTGTACGGTTGCCCGTGGTTTTACCATTCAGTACCGCCCTTCCCAGGCCATCTGTTACGGTATACGCAGGTGCCGCAGATAGCAGCGTCAGCCCGGAGGTAGCAGGATTGGGATAAACGCTGATCCCTTTTGAGTGAGCTACTTCGTTGACGCCCGTTGAGGTCTGGTAGTGTACTTTTACCCGGAGGTCCTGCAGGGCTATTGTACTACAGGCGCCAGTTACGCGGGTATCATAGTACACGCCGAAGTTGGGGGAGTTTACCCAGGAAGGAGTCAGGCTGTTGCCCCACATATCGGTACTGCTGCCAAGGGTATCGGTGCTATAGGCATTCGTCATAGAGGCCGTATGTATGCTGCCCATACCCACGCCGCCATAGCCCAGGTAGAGCGTGTCTGCTGTGGTGCCATTGCTGCAGCCCACACCAAAGCGGCTAACGATCACTTCCACTCCTGTGATAGTGGCAGTGCCGGGCACAGCAAGATTGAAGCTATGGTAAAAGGCATGGTCCATAACGATATTGGTGCCGCCGCCGGTAAGGGTAGAAGAT
>DASPNB010000569.1:0-2444 GCA_035626755.1 Flavipsychrobacter sp. | reverse complement strand
GCGGTATGTTCCAGGGTATGGGTAAGGATACCATCACACTTAACTCTGAATGGGGCTTCGAGCCGATGGAGATCAGTCATGTAATTATATCACACGCACATATAGATCACATCGGCCTGCTGCCAAAGCTCGTAAAAGATGGCTACAAGGGTAAGATATTCTGCACGCCTGCTACAGCCAGCCTCGCTAAGTTATTGTTGCTGGATTCTGCACACATACAGGAAGCTGATGTGAAATATGTAAACAAGCAACGGAAGAAAGAAAATCGACCTCCGGTTGAAGCACTTTATACGGAGGAGGACGCGATGAATGTATTCCCTTTGTTCGAGACCATACCATACAATGAGCATTTTAAGGTTACCGAGGGAGTTGAGCTTACGTACACCGATTGCGGACATATACTCGGCAGCGCGGCAGTGAACCTGAAGATTAGGGAGAACAAGAAAGATATCCGCGTCACGTTCAGCGGAGATATTGGCCGCTACAGGGACATGCTGCTTAAATCACCGCAGGAATTTCCCCAGGCTGACTATATAATAATGGAGTCTACCTATGGTGACAAGTTGCATGAGCTGGTGACAGAGGCTGTTGACAAGCTATTGCGAACAATAGAGGAGACCTGTAAACAAAATAAGGGTAAGCTGATAATTCCCGCATTCAGCCTGGGTCGTACGCAGGAAATATTATACCTGCTCAATAGGTTAGAACTGGAGAATCGTTTGCCGAAGCTTAACTACTATGTAGATAGTCCCCTATCAGTAAAGATCACCCACACTGTTAAGAAGTATCCTGATCACTTCAATGGTAATGTGCAGAACCTGCTCAGGATAGATGAGGATGTCTTCCAGTTTCACGGATTGAAGTATATAGAATCGGTGGAGGAGTCAATGGCGCTCAATGATTCCAAAGAACCCTGTGTTATCATTTCAGCCTCCGGCATGGCCGAAGCTGGTAGGGTAAAACATCACATAGCACATAACATTAGCGATGGCCGCAATACTATTTTATTTACCGGCTACTGCGAACCCAATTCTTTAGGGGGCAAGCTGAAAAAGCAGCCTTCTGACGTTAAGATATTCGGTATGACTCATATTGTTAAAGCCGCGGTAACCGAGATATCCAGTCTTAGTGCACATGGGGATTATGAGGACATGAGCCAATGGCTCGCCTGCCAGGATCCGCGTGCAGTAAAGAAAATTTTCCTGGTGCATGGCGAGTACGATGTGCAGCTCGCCTTCCAGCAAAGGCTTATTCGCAAAGGTTTCTTAGATGTCAAGGTTCCTGCGCTACACCAGGAAATAGGACTCGGTAAAATGGAATAGAAAAAGGGCAACAGATCGTTGCCCTTTTCGTTTTTATGTTCTGTTTTTTTTACTTCAGTTTAAATGCTTTTTTCACCTTGCCTACATAGTCCAGCTTTTCCCAGGTGAACAGTTCTACTTTCATACTCTTAGTCTTGCCATCGGCTGACTTAAAGTTCTTAGTCACTGTTTCTGAGGTACGGCCCATGTGCCCATAGGCTGCGCACTCGCTATACATTGGCTGACGAAGCTTCAGGCGCTGTTCTATAAAGTAAGGGCGCATGTCAAATACTTCCTGTACTATTTTAGCAATAGCGCCATCATTCAGGTTTACCTTGGCAGTGCCATAAGTGTTTACATACACACCCATTGGCTTGGCAACACCTATTGCATAAGATACCTGTACCAGTACCTCATCGCATACCCCCGCTGCTACCAGGTTCTTGGCAATGTGACGTGTAGCGTATGCTGCAGAGCGGTCAACCTTTGACGGGTCTTTACCTGAGAATGCACCACCACCATGTGCGCCTTTACCGCCGTAGGTATCTACGATGATCTTACGGCCGGTAAGACCTGTATCACCATGCGGACCGCCAATCACGAACTTACCTGTTGGGTTAACGTGATAATTGATCTTGTTATTGAACAGGTGTTTGTATTGAGGGTATTTTTCTATGATACGAGGAATAAGGATAGCCTTCACATCCTTGGTTATCTTCTCCAGCATCGATTTTTCAGGTCCGAAGTCATCATGTTGTGTAGAGATAACAATAGTATCAATGCGCACCGGCTTATTGTCGTCGCTGTATTCCAGTGTCACCTGGCTCTTGGCATCCGGGCGCAGGTACTTCATTTGTTTACCTTCGCGGCGGATAGCAGAAAGTTCCAGCAGCAGCAGGTGTGCCATATCCAATGCCAGAGGCATATAGTTAGCCGTTTCGTTGGTTGCATAGCCAAACATCATACCCTGGTCGCCTGCTCCCTGGTCTTCTTTCTTTTTACGTTCTACACCCTGGTTTATGTCGGGCGACTGTTCGTGTATTGCAGAAAGCACACCGCACGAGTGCGCTTCAAACATATACTCACTCTTGGTGTAGCCTATCTTGGCTATCACTTCGCGCGCTATCGTTTGTACGTCTATAT
>DASPNB010000568.1:0-2532 GCA_035626755.1 Flavipsychrobacter sp. | reverse complement strand
TTCCTTCATAGAGCTGATCTTCTTATCGTAGATCAGGATGTAAGGATTCTGCAGCTCTATCTGCATTTTTTCAGAGTTGGTTACGAAGTAGGCACTCAGGTAACCGCGGTCGAACTGCATACCTTCTACTACGTCTACAGTAGTGTCAGTACCCTTAGCTTCTTCTACAGTGATAACACCTTCGTTACCTACTTTAGCCATAGCCTGGGCAATGAGCTTACCAATTTCCGCGTCGTTGTTAGCAGAGATCGAAGCTACCTGCTCTATCTTGGTATTGTCGTTGCCAACCTTTACCGATTGTTTCTTCAGGTTCTCAACAATAGCAGATACTGCTTTGTCGATACCGCGCTTCAGATCCATAGGGTTAGCGCCGGCTGCTACGTTCTTCAGACCTTCGTTAATGAGTGACTGAGCCAGAACTGTGGCAGTAGTAGTGCCATCACCTGCAACGTCGGCAGTTTTTGATGCTACTTCCTTCACCATCTGAGCGCCGAGGTTCTCGATCGGATCTTCCAGTTCTATTTCTTTAGCTACTGTTACGCCATCTTTAGTAACGGCCGGTGCACCAAATTTTCTTTCAATAACCACGTTGCGACCCTTAGGGCCCAATGTCACTTTTACCGCGTCTGCCAGAGCGTCAACGCCACGTTTCATTTTGTTACGTGCTTCCGTGTTAAAGAAGAGTTGCTTTGCCATATATCTAAGTTTAATTTTTTAGTGAAATGAATTAAATTTTTTGAACCGGAAACTAAACGATAGCCAGCAAATCGCTTTCGCGCATGATGAGGTAATCTTCACCTTCGATACTCACTTCGGTACCGGCGTATTTGCTATACAGAACTGTGTCGCCTGTTTTAACCGTTGTAGGTTCGTCCTTTTTGCCTGGTCCGGCGGCGATGATGATGCCACGTTGTGGTTTTTCTTTGGCGGTATCGGGGATGATGATACCACTTGCAGTTTTCTCTTCAGCGGCTGCCGGTTTTACCAGAACCCTGTCGTGTAGCGGAGTAATGTTCACTTTAGACATAGTATATTGAATTTTTATTTTGTTGAATGATGAGCACTTTCTGTGCCGAGCGGCGAATTTCCGCCATTTTTTCCACTATCCGCCAAAAAATCATGTTTCTCTATCTTATCCACAAAAATTTTGACAGAGCGTCTATTGTATTTTAAATTTATGTAATACGTATGAGTTGAAACTGTGCGATATAAAAGATTAAATTTACACGGCTTATGAGTATCAATATAGGGCAGCGGGCGCCGGATTTCAGCCTGTATAATACGGACAAGCAAGAAGTAAAGCTTTCTGACCTGAGGGGTAAAAACGTTGTGATGCTCTTTTTTCCGTTTGCCTTTACGGGAACCTGCACCAGGGAGCTGTGTGGCGTGAGGGACAGCCTGAGCTTCTATAACGATACCAATGCGGCAGTTTTCGGCATATCGGTAGACACGCCGCATAGCCTGAGAAAATATAAGGAAGAGCAAGAGTTGAACTTTCCGCTGCTGAGCGACTTTAATAAGGAGGCGATGACGGCCTATGACACGATGTATGAAACCTTCTCGATGGGTATGAGGGGAGTAGCTAAGCGGTCGGCATTCGTTATTGACAAAGAAGGCATTGTGCGCTATGCTGAGGTGCTGGAAGATGCAGGGAAAATCCCTGATTTTGAAGCGATACAGGCATGCCTGCGATCATTAAACTAGTTAACTTTGATAAAACAGATAATATGAAGAAACTTTTTACCCTTGCATTAATAGCTGCAGGTTTTTCAGCAAATGCACAGATATCCAATGCAGGAATGGAAAACTGGCATACGCTACAGTCAGTTGGCGTAAACCTTGAAGCGCCGGACGGATGGTATGGCTCAGATTCGCTGGTGATATGGAAAGAGGACGATTCTCTTGGATTCGTAGTAACGGGTCAGCAGATATTTATGGAGCCGGGCATAGTAAATAATGGTTCTTTTTCAGCCAGGCTTGAAACTACTGAGGCGCTGACATTCAAGATCCCGGCTTTGATGGCTAATGCCAAAATGCATCTGAGCTCTAGCTTTGATATTAATAATCCCATGGCCTCGTTTCAATTTTCCGGAGGCATGCCTGTAACCCAGCGCATAGAATTTGTGTATGCATGGTTACAGTACACATCGATGGACCCGCTCGATGATGAAACAGCGGTGTTTGCAGCTAATGCCTACCTGACCGGTATAGGCCAGGGCGGCACGGATTCGCTGGTAGGTACAGGATTTGTGAATGTTGCGGAGAATACAAGCTTTGAACATAAGGGTATTCACCTAAACTATGTGAATTCTACGGTAGTGCCGGATAAGCTGATCATCATGTTTGTGAGCAGTGATGTAACTACCGGCAATGCCATTGATGGCTCGTCGCTATATGTAGATGATGTGAGCATGAGTACTGTGCATGTAAAAAATACTGCGGCCAGCAGCCATACTGTGAAGTGTTTTCCCAATCCTGCGACAGATGTGCTCAACCTGCTGAGCGCTACCAACGATAGGTTGAGTCTTACTA
>DASPNB010000567.1:0-2234 GCA_035626755.1 Flavipsychrobacter sp. | reverse complement strand
TGCAGCGATGACGTTTGCTATCTCGGTGGGTAGTCCGTCAATAATATGTCGTAGCTCACCATCGTCAATATATTGCCTGAGGGTGTTAAAGACAGCTCTCACTTTTTGGTGCGCAGCTTCGTCGTTTGCAAAGTCGTAGCCGGCTGCCATATCTGCTGCACGCAGATCGCAAAGAAAATCTTCAAGAGACTTGCTACCTGATTGCTGTGACATTTTCCATCCGTCTACATAAATTCCTTTAAGTATCAGCGGCAGTTGTGATACCAGGTGCATAGACTCTTCGGGTGCAATGCGATCTCTCAATGTATGGAATACACTGCGAACAATACGTAAAGCCTGTTCCAAATCATCGGGCTGACCCATTTGCAGCGCAAGCTCTTTAATGAACTTATTTGCGTCGCGGCAGTATTTATCAATAGCATCCATAAATAACTTTTGTGTGGTGGCCAAAAGAATAGTGCCTGCTTTTTATACATTCGTTCAAGTATTAAAAGCAACTGAAAATCATTTGTTATCAATTGCCCCGTCTGCAAGCCGGGGAAGAGAAGGGTATGTTTTTTATGCCGGTCACTGAAGGTTGAATGCTAATGGAAAGATATCAGTGCTTACCCGGTTGGCCGGCAGGCGCAGGAACGGGGGCCAATATTTCTTTGCTACCCGGTCGGGCAGGGTACATTTTCATATAACGCGGATAGCTGAGTTCGGGACGCTTGTCGATACTTATGTCGTTCAGTATTTGTATCCTCGCTTTGCTCAGATCTTCATTGCTGAGAAACAAAGGCATGGTTGGGCTAGCGACCCATGAGTCCTTCTCCCAGGTAACATAACCACGCCGGGGATCGTAAAAAGTATAATAGTCCGGGAAATAGACATGATGGTCAGCACTGTAACCTGTTGGTGCCCATGAGGGTTTTTTGAAAGTATTGACCGGTTTTTCCACGGCGCCTGCTTTGGGTGCTTTGCTTTTCTTCTTCTGTTTTTGAGCTTCTGCTGACAGGGAGAAGCAGAGGGAGAAAACTACAAATGCAATGAGTTTCAACCGCATAACACTTATTTACCTCTAAGCTGTTAATAAATAGTGCCACTAAAACTTGCATAAGTAATTTGGAGATATTATTTTTCGGTTAATAGAAAGCTCCCGTTTATGAAAAAGTTCTTCAAGTGGTCAGGAAGGGTCATTATTATCATCATTCTCCTGATGTTATGCTTAGTTGGCTACGTAAAGCTCTTTCTGCCAGATGTTGGCGATGCCGGAGAGCTGAAATTGGTATATACACCGGAAATGATAGAAAGAGGTGCATATCTTGCAAATTCGGTATCGGCCTGTATGGATTGCCACTCAACGCGAGACTGGACACAGTTTTCAGCCCCGCTTAAGCCCGGGACCCTGGGTATGGGCGGAGAAAAATTTGACCAGGCCCTGGGATTCCCTGGAGTATTTTATTCACGTAATATTACACCCTATGGCATCAGCAGGTACACAGATGGTGAACTATTCCGTGTGATCACAACAGGTGTAACCAAAGAAGGCCGGGCGATGTTTCCCGTGATGCCATATCACTATTATGGTAAATCGGACAAAGAGGATATTTATGCGATCATTGCTTATCTGCGTTCTCTACCTTCTATTGAAAGTGATGTGCCAGAGTCGGAAGCAGATTTTCCTTTCAGCATTATACTGAATACTATTCCGCACAAGGCGAGCTTTGTAGAGCGTCCCAAGCCCACAGATTCGGTTGCTTACGGAGGTTATCTCGTGAACATGGCAGGCTGCATTGAATGTCATACCAAGGCTGAAAACGGACAGATACTTGCCGGGTTAGAATTTGGCGGTGGTCGTGAATTTATGTTGCCTTTTGGTAAGGTGCACACGCCGAACATAACACCTGATGAAACCGGAATAAAAGCCTGGACAGTAGACGCATTTGTGCAGCGCTTTAAGCAATATAAGGACAGCAGCTATAAATCACCAGTGATGGGGCCTAATGACTACAACAGCTTTATGCCCTGGACTATGTATGCAGGGATGACGGAAAGCGACCTCCGGTCGATCTATAAATTCCTGAGGACAATAAAGCCAATAAAGAATGAGGTAATACGCTTTACACCCAAGGACCAGTTGGCCAGCAAGTAGTTCTTTTGTGAAAATATTGTGAGCGGAGCGTTTAGCTCCGCTCTTTTTGGCTCAGTTTTTTAGCCCATTTAGCCAAAGAAAAGCTATGCAAAACTCACAG
>DASPNB010000566.1:0-4038 GCA_035626755.1 Flavipsychrobacter sp. | reverse complement strand
AGATGCTGCCTGAGAATAAAATGGTATCAGCATATTATAACCTTGACAACGGAGCAGGAAAGATACGCGGTGTGCATTTGCAACAGAATGAGGCTGTACGCCCGTATTTTGAGGCCTGGCTGGAACCATTTCATGACCTGGGCGCAAAAACACTGACCATCCGCAACACTGGTGGCACCGATCACTTGGCTTTTGATGCCGTAGGTATACCGGGGTTTCAATTCATACAGGACCCGCTGGAATACGGTTCGCGCACCCACCACACTAATATGGATAGCTATGAACGTGCCATACCGGCTGACCTGATGCAGGCTTCCATAGTTATCGCATCCTTCGTGTATCATACGGCTATGCTTGATGAAAAGCTGCCGAGGAAAACGTTATCATTACCAACAAAGAAATAAAATGGATAAACCTAAAATCGGCCAGGTGGCATGGGTAGACCTTACTGTTCCCAATGCAGGTGAAGTAAGCGAGTTCTATAAAAAAGTGGTAGGCTGGGATATAGTTCCGCTAAGTATGGGAGCTTATGACGACTATTGCATGAACGATACGGAAGACAAAACAGTTGCCGGTGTCTGCCATGCACGAGGAGTAAATGCACATATGCCTGCACAATGGATCATATACGTATCGGTGGAAGACTTAGATAAGAGCCTGGACGAATGTATAAAAGCTGGCGGAAAGATAGTAGGTGAAAAAAGAAAAATGGGTGATGATGCAATGTATTGCCTGATACAAGATCCTGCAGGTGCTTATATGATGTTATGTGGTTAGGCAGGCTCGTCTCTTAACCGCTCGTCAGGCTTTTTTTACCAGAGCAACCAAAGAATCAATTTCTTCTTTATTGTTGTAGATGTGGGTTGACACCCGCAGTGAATTGAGGCCGTTTTCAGCAACTGAGCGAATCCTGATCTTATTAGCGACGCAGGTTTCGTAGAACTTGGTATACTCTACCCCTTTTATGCGAAAACCATTTACTGCGCAACGCGAACGCTCTTCAGTAGGAGTTAACAATTCCACTTTCCCATCCAGGGCCAGCAGCTGATCCTGCGTATACTTACCGAGACTCTTTATTCGGTTATGAATATTTTGCAGACCAATGGTTTCAATGAAGTCGATAGACGCTATAACGCCTTTGTATAATCCTGAGGCCTGTGTACCTCCGTAATACCGGTGAGCAGAAGATGCATAATCACCCATAACTATCGGTGTCGCAGACATATTCCATTTGGCATTGTCACTGCCGCCGCCTACAAAATAGGTTTGAAGGGTATCCTGGAAATCCTTGCGCACATACAAGAACCCAGTACCCTTAGGACCGAGCATCCACTTGTGAGAGCAGGTTGCATACACATCGCAACTTATGTCATGCAAATCCAGCATTAACATTCCCGGCCCGTGCGCACCGTCTACAATGCTGTATATGCCTTTCTCCCTGGCCAATGTGCATATTTCTTTAACTGGTAATACTTGTCCCTGGGTGCAGGGTATGTGAGGAGCCGCAATGGCCTTAGTTCTTTTTGTGATAAGGGCCGATATCCTGTTAAGGGTTTCGTCAGCAGTAGAGGCCGGAGTAAAGGTCTTTATTACAACACCATCCAATTTTTGCCTGTTCAGCCATGGAAATGCATTTCCGACGTGCTCATGAGTAGTTAGTATCACTTCATCGCCTTTTTGCAGCGGCACTCCCCAGCAAGCTATATTGATGCCGTCGGTAACATTGTGAGTCAGGGCTATTTCATCGTCATTTGCCCCGGCGAACTTCGCCAGCCGTGCTGCCGTGGCTTCCCATCCACCGTATATTCCGTTTGCATCCTCGTTCATCATTCCTGCACGAACTGCCTCTATTACCGGGTAGGGAGAGGGGCCCATGGTACCGTTGTTAAGGTATGCCCAGTCCTTGGTAAGCGGGAATAGCTGTCGGACGTTGGCCCAATACTTCTCATCATCTTCAGCTATTACCCCGCCTGAAGTATCCAAGTCTTGCTTTGCAGCAAAAACATCGATTTCAGTCATAGAAGCGGTCGCCAGCAAAGCGGCAGAGCGGAGAAAATTTCTTCTATTAAACTTCATGAGAGTAGCATTTGAATAAATATACTTCTTTATAAAGAGATGTTAAAATAATATAAACAACTATGAGTTAACAAATAAGCAACATTCAGCATATTAATTTGTATTCAGAAACAAGCAAAAACATATGAAATCTTACTACGCCTACTACTGCAATGTTTACGGAAAGCCCGTAATGATTCCCCTCCGGGTAAAAGCCGAGAACAAGCGTGCCGCTTACAATCTTGCTTACGAGTTTAAGCAAAAAGAACTGAAGGAAAGAGACGGGATAAAAGGAATAATGATAATGGAAGTGAGCGGGTAGCTTAGTGCATGCGGTCGCCGCGAAGCACCAAATCATTGAGTACTTTTTCTTCTATGGCCAGCCATTGCTGCCAGCCCTTCCTTACCTTTTCCTTAGGGTAGTATTGTTCAGCCAGGTCGATAAACATACGGTAATGACCTGCCTCGGAAACCATGAACTTGTAGTAGAACTTACGAAGAGCTTCCTCCTCCAGGCTTTCAGACAAGAGACGGAAACGTTCGCAGCTGCGAGCTTCAATCATGGCACATATCATCAGCTTATGAAGTAATTTTTCATCAGCCGGAATACCTTTCGGTTCATTCTGCAGAAGAAGATTTACGTAGTCATCCTTCCGTTGCTTACCCATCGAAAAGCCACGCTTTTTCATTTCAGCCCACACCATACGGAAATGCCCCCACTCTTCTGTTACCACCGGAGACAGCGCATTTACCAGTTCTACCTTGTCTGGATAGCGCTGTATTAAGGAGATGCACTGAGTTGCAGCCTTTTGCTCGCAAAATGCGTGATCAGTAAGTATTTCCTCCAATGAAATACTTGCCAGGTCTGCCCAGCGTGGATCTGTCGGCATTTTAAGTCCTAGTATGGAATTCTCTTCTGTGGCCATAGCGTTGCAAATGTAGCAAAAACAAAAAAACGCCCTTTAGAAAGGGCGCTGAGTTGAGAACTTAACGGGCAAATATTTTATATAGAACGCTTGATACTGCAGCCTATAGACTTCGTAGTATTCGGATCAGGTGCCAGGCCGGCCTGCATTTTCAGTATCGCATCTTTAAGGTATAATTCTTTCGAACTCGCGGGCGTTGCCGGACTATCTTCCATAGCACCCTTATAAACCAGTTTACCGCTTTTGTCAAACAGGAAAACTTCCGGTGTTCGGTTGGCGCCAAATGCGTCTGCCACTGCAGACCCCTCATCCAGGACATAAGGTGCCGTATAACCTTGTTCCTTAGCATATTTCTTCATTTCCTCAAAAGAGTCATCCTTCTCACGGTAAGCCTGGTTAGAGTTAACTACTACCATTCCTACTCCTTTTTCTTTGGCAAAAGCCATTATTTCCTTAGTACGTTCCTGGCTCTTCAGCACATAGGGACATGTATTGCAGGAGAACATCACTATAAGTCCATTCTTATTGGCTCCTTTCAAGCTGACTTCTTTACCGTCCGTTGAGCGCATTTTCTGTGTCGCAACGGGAATGCCCGTCCCGATGGCTATTGACTCAACTACTTTCTTCTTGTCCTGCGCATTGCCAATAAAAGCAGGCAGCATGGTTGTAGCTATCAGGACAGTTTTTATAATCGTCTTCATTCCGTCTATTTTTACTAAAGTTACTTAGTTTTTGTCTTCAAAGCTTTATGTTCCGTCTGTTCTTTTTCTATTGATCCTATAAGAATGCTTACATTCAATTCATAGCCGATCAGTAATATCATAACTATTATGAATAGCCAGATCATAAAGGCAATAAGCGTGCCGATTGAACCATAGACTTTGTTGTAGTTCAAAAAATTATCAACCAGGAAAAAGAAAACCGTAGTTGCTACACCTATACCACATGTAGCGAAGATGGAACCTGCAGAAACAAAATCAAATTTATTGGTAAGCGAAGGTCCGTACCTGTATATAATTGATATAGCGCAGAATAGGATAAGCAGCAAAAACAACAG
>DASPNB010000565.1:0-2409 GCA_035626755.1 Flavipsychrobacter sp. | reverse complement strand
TATTTTACATTCGTCGTCATCACACCATCTCAGGTTGCCCGACTTCAGTTCCCATATTCCCAGGTACTGCTTGCACATCGCATCTGTCACCCGGACTTGTATACTATGTATCGCCGAATTCTGGTGGTCTATCAGCCATCGCTTTATGTACACATAGGCTTCGCCAAATGCCTGGAAGGTGCTGCTCAGCCCTCTTTGTATGCCTATGCTGTCTATCATTTCCGATTGCTCATCGTCACTGCCAAAGGTGAAGATCACTTTATCTGGCTTCTCCAGGTAGTCGGTCAGGTCATGCCAGCTGCTGTCAAATCCTACCGAGCCTCCTTCTGTCAGGTGCGCAAATTCATATCTAAGCCTGTATTCCATCTATCTCAGTTTATTGATTCGGGTTTTATTTTTCACGTGTTGATTATATATAGCCACAAAGCCGTTTTCATCTATGCTTACCTGTGTCCCTCCGTTGTTGTTATAGGCCTCCAGCAGCAGGTCAAACTTGCCTTCCAGTTTCCGCATATCATATGCATTTCCTACCCTTGCACTGTTATGTGCCCGCAGCATACCGGCATAGTTCACCTGCATCATATTCCCTTGCAGGACTTCTATGGGTATTCTTCCGTAGTGTATGGCTTCCAGTGTTTGCCTGCCGTATCTCTTTACCGTGTCTTGCGGCATCACGTATTCTCCTTTATGCACTACTCCGGCTTCATCATGTCTTCCTCCGTCTCCTGTATACCCTCCTTTTGCATATCCTGTCTTGCTGTTAATACTCGTGAGGGAGGTAGTTACCGCGGCTATACCAAATACTATGGCGGCCACCGCTGCTATCACACGGGCAGGCAGACTGTACGGGTCTCCCGGCGCTGCCGATAGCACACCCGTTATCGCCTGTGTTATATTCACTGCTTGCTGCGAGGCTATCAGCAGGCTGTTCAGGAAACGTTGTTTGTCCACATAGTCCCTTTGTTTCTTTTCCAGCGCAGCCAGCCTGTCTTGTTCTGCCTTCAGCATTTCGGTATTGCCACCCTTAGCTATCTCGTTGGCCCTGTTCACGCGTTTTTGTTGTTCTTCTATCAGCACTGCGGTCTTCTGTTGCTCGGCATCTATAAAGGCGTTCAGTATGCTGCCTATTCCCTGTATGGTTTTGTCTACGTTTCCTACGGTATAGTCTACTTCGCCCAGTATTCTCTTCTTCTTTTCATGCTTGTCCGCTTCCTCCAGTGCTTTCCTCGCGCTTATCAGCTTGGTTATCTGCGCTATTATCTGGGATACGTTTCGCCTTGCTTCCAGCACATCCTTTTCTGTCACTACACTGTTGCCGCCTTTTTCCCTTTCGGCCTCTATTCGTTTCAGCTTTTCTTTGGCATTGGCTAGTTGCTCCAGCAGCTTCTGTTCTTCCCTGTAGTACTTTAGCGATTCGGCCTGCTTTTTTAGCTCTTCTTTCTGCTCGGGGTCGTTGGTAGCGCTCATCTTCTCATTCAGCTCGGCTTCCAGGTAGTCCATCACTATATCATACCGCTGCTCCACCAGTGCGTTCAGTTGGTCATAGTGCTCGGTTTCAGCTTCCAGCATTTTGGCATTGCCTTCTTTACGCACATTGTTAATGGCCGCGATCTTGTCCCTGGTTATCCTTACAGCATCCTTTCCTTGTGACTTTTGCTCCAGTTCATCATATTCAGCTATCACTTTACCTTCGTTATACCTCGTCTCGTCGCGTATCACCTGTTTTCTCAGGTTCAGGTCATCTGGCCTTAACTTCAGTGCATCCTGCTCATTCTGCAGTTCCTTCCCCGTCAGTTCTTTATAGAATTGCTCCAGGTCCTGCATCTTTTTCCGCAGGTATTCCGCTATCTGGGCCTTGGCGATGTTCACATACTTAGCCTGGGTCGCCTTTTCCAGTTGGTCAAAAAGCGCTGCATTCTCTCCATTCAGCGATCCATCCTTTCTGGCCTTTTCCCTTTCCTTGCGAAGCTTTTTCAGCGCGTACTCCTCGTCCTTCTTTATTCGTTCTCTTATGCTTTCTTCGGTTGCCTTTGTTCCATACTGCACAGCCTCATCTTCATTGTCTTTCCTTAGCTTGGTTAGCCTTTCCTGCAAATCCACATTCAGGTTATATACCTTTTCGTTTACTTTACTATGGAATGCTATCCTTTCCGACTCCCGCTGGTTTACCTTATTCGCCAGCTCGGTATTCATTCTTTCTGTCTCCTTGTCTATTTCTTCAGCCGCTTTAAACAGGCCGTCAGCGAGTGCCTCTCCTTTTAGTTCCAGCTTTTCCATTTTGCCAGCTATTTCATCCAGCGTTTTCTGCGGTATGTCCGCGGGCGCCATCTTAAACTGCTTCTTGATAAAATCAATATTTTTCGGCCCCCACAGTTTGTCTTTATCAGGACTCACAGATCGGGCTGCATC
>DASPNB010000564.1:0-3041 GCA_035626755.1 Flavipsychrobacter sp. | reverse complement strand
AAACGGAGCGCAGTTAGCCAGCCTACGTGCCTGTATATCAGCTGGCGGTGTATCTCTGCTTGTTCCTCCTTATCGGTGCTGATCACGCAGTCGCGTACCAGGATGCCCCACGCCCTGCTCTGGTTCACTATAGAGCCCCATATCGTGCGGGCTTCCCATAAGCGGTTATATGTTTGGGTGTTCTTAAAGCCAACCAGGAAGGCTGCTGCTGTACCAACAAGCGCTATCGGCACCCAGGGTATTGCCAGCCAGCGCCACCCGTAGCCCTGGTAAAATATAGTTGGTATCGTCGCTATCAGCAGCAGTATATAGATATCCCTCCTCGTCCAGATAATGAACTCTTTCAGTTTGTAGTGATTACCCGTGTGCATACGATGACGCCTTTGCTACAAAATACAGCTTTTACTTATCAAAGTAAAGCTGCAAAAAAAGATCCTCTCCCGGAAAGCCGGGAGAGGATAGCAAAAATATGGATGTAATATTGAGACTATAGTCCCATCAGCACACCCACATTAAGTCGCATATTTCGATTCTTCACGTCTACTGCTTCATTAACATTGTCGCCTTGTGTTGCATCCATTAAACCGCGATAATAGCTACCATCCAGGTTCAACCATGTTGCATCACCTATCCTTACATTCACACCGGCACCGGCTTCACCGCCAAAATCCGCCCTCTTAAACATCTGGCCTGCACCATTACCATATGTCACGTCACGCTGTCCCATTGTTTCGTTCTTCATGTAGTGGTCTTCAATCAGCAGTACACCTACTGATGGGCCTAAGAATATCTTCGGACGAACAGAGCTACCTGCTGCACCAAAGAAATAATAAGCCTTCGGGGTCAGACGCAGATACGTGGGGTCAACTGTAAAATTGTACTCCTGGCCGTTTTGCATATACTCTTGCGTAAAACCTTCATGAGAGGCTGTAAGGTCGGCACCCCAACCCCAGTTAGCGTGGTTTGAATAAATTAAACCGATACCCAGGTGGGCAGATGGCTTGAACTCCATGCCCTGCATATCACTTACCCAGCTATGGCCAAAACCGGCTATAGGACCAAGTGATAAATTAGACCCAACTCTATTGTTTTGGGCAAATGAAGTAAATCCTGCCAACATAGTAACTCCTAATACAATCATTAACTTTTTCATAGTTCCTAACATTTGTTCTAACTAGGTATTGCAAAAGACCATACCATAACAAAGCTTTTTGCTGCTGACTTTGCAGTTTTTTAACATCTTATCGTCATTTTATATGTCTTTATAACACCTAAACAAAAACCTGATGAAAAAGCTCTTCTTTGCCGGCGATCCGCTTGATGGAATGCTCTACGATACCACCGTCAAATTCATATTCCGGAACAATGTGCCCTGTGGCGTATCCGTCACTGTAACGACTGCAGGCGTGGGACGAGATAACGTGAAGCTTTACCCTAACCCTGCTTTTTCCACAATTAACATTGAAGCACCGCAAAACGGTTATAAATTATTGCTCATCAATATCCTTGGGCAGAATATACTCACAAAGCCAACCTGTGGGGAAAATGAAACACTGGATATAAGCTACCTGCTACCGGGCCTGTACTATATGCAGCTGGAAACGAAAGAAGGACAGCTCATCACTAAAAAACTCCTGATAGAAAGATAAAAACAACGGCTCGCTGCATGGTTTTTATATGTTCATACTGAACAGTAAAAATCATATTTATGAAAAGGATCAAAACAACAGTACTCCTTTTATGTCTCTCCGTATTTTCCTTTACCGCCTGCAATGAGCCTAAAGGCGACGAGGCCAGCGTGACCGAAGAACAGGCCGCAGCCAATGCCACCGGCCAGACTTATGCAGTGGACACGGCAGCCTCCTACATTCGCTTTACGGGTAATGGCGTAGGTAAAGCGCATCCCGGTCGTTTCCGCCTCGCAAATGGTGAGCTGGCCATAATGAACAATCAGCCGACAGGGGGCAACTTCACCATCAATATGAACTCACTGGACATGGAAGAAGAGGGCGAGTCTATAGATAAAAAATTGCAGCCGCATCTGTTGAGCGACGACTTCTTTGGCGCAGAAAAATACCCCACTGCAAAGTTTGAACTCACGGGTATAGAACCATATAAAGAAAGTGCTGATAATAAATCGGTAGTAGCGGGCGCCAACTATATGATAAGCGGCAACCTGACACTTAGAGAACAGACCAAAAATGTGAGCTTCCCCGCCAAGGTGGACGTGGATGCCAACAAGGTAACTGCCCAAGCCGATTTTGACATAGACCGCAGGCAGTGGGATATAACCTATGGTAACGATAAAAGCCTGGGCGATAAATTTATCTCCGAAACTGTGAACATAGAATTGAGACTGGAAGCCAACAAAATGTAAGGCGTCTCCATATCACATAACAGGACCTCCACAATGTGGGGGTCTTTTTGTTTTAGGTACATTTTGAAGTGATTTTCAGATGGGTGTTGTTGCCTGGCAAGGGTTTCGGGAGGTTATAGCTCAATTATAGATCAACACAGATCAATTTTAGATTCATTTTAGCTCAATTACAGGTTCATTTTACCTCCATTTTACCTCAATTATATATCCATTCAGATCAATTTATTTTTTGAGTGTCCCGTCCTGAAATAGGTTTACACTTGGTTATGGTATTTCAAAGAGCTTGCAATTGTCTTGTGACGCTGCTGTAGTAAAGATACGAAATGAGGGAGGGGTGATGCAAATTTCTGAAGGGGTATGTGGGAAAGTTTTTTGTGAGGGGGCATGTTTGCCTAATTAACTCAGTCACTGTGGTGCCCTCCTCTTCCCGACATGCGTCGGGAAGACAAGCGACTCGTCTGTCTCCTCCCTGCCAGAGGAGAGTTACAAAAAATGCAATGCTTGCCTCAATGCTGTGGACCACCCCGGCCCGGCTGCGCCGAGACCACCCCCAAAACAGGAGGGGAGTTTTCTTCGGTTGCTTAATTAGATTGGTTGCATACGAGATTGCTTCGTGCCTCGCAATGACGCTGTTGGTGGGTAGTTGTTGAAGCTTAGTTAGCTC